>JAFXOB010000104.1 GCA_017529005.1 Elusimicrobiota bacterium | reverse complement strand
TTTTACAGCTTCTTCAGGAGACAAATATCTAACAAAAGCTAAAACATCCACTTCGTTTGTAACATTATTTATTTTGTTTTCTAATTCTGCAGTTATATTTATTCCTGCTTTATTTAATATTTGTCTAACATAATTCTGAAATACTGTTTTTGAATCAATTTTTTTCTGTTCCTGTTGTCTTAAATATCTTTCCAAAGCTGTCTCATATTCTGCAGCTTTATCAGTATCTAAATAATCAAGAATTTGTTCTTGAGAACAAATTTTATCCGAAGTTGACGGATTTTCTACAGATCTTGAACCTCTACCTGCTGTTTGATAATCGTTTTCTTTTGTTCTTTGATCATTAGCATCTACAGTAAACACACCTTTTATTCCTTTATATTTTATATCCATACCTGTAGAACCAAGATTTGTAACTATAGCTAAAGATGGTGTTTGTTCCAAAACATCTTTAACTGCTTTTATTTCAGAATCTTGAAATTTTGCAGTATTAATAAGGTCTCTTACTAATCTTCCTTTAATATCTCTTATATTACTTGACAATATAATGTCTATAATTGCTTTAGAATTTTTATCTAATTGTTTTTCCAAATCTTCTATAGCATCTTTATCTTTGTTATTTTTTGCTTCTATCAATTGTTGGACCAAATTATTGTTTTGATCTATTAATCTTTGTAAATTTGTATTTATTTTGGATGATATATAACCTTTTTGTACCATTTGAGATATCATTCTTGCATAATATCTATCAACAGCATTTGCATTTTCCACAAATATTAATCCTGATTGTTGAGGCATACCTTGTTCATTCACAAACACACCATAAAATTTAGCAAGAGTTCTGTCTATTGCAAGATCCATTTGTTCTTCTCTTGTTCTAACAAATTCCATATTATTTAACAATGCCTTTGTTCCACCTGCATTTGCATTATACAAACCTAATCCTAAAGCTTCTGCCAAATCTTCTGCAGCTTCTTCAGAACCTGTAAAAGCATGAACACTTTTTGCATGACTTTGTAAATATGTTACACCCGTATCACTTGCACTCGTTAATGTTTCTATTGTAAACTTGAAATCTGAAGGTAATATATCTTTTGCAACTCTTTCTACAGCACCTTGTAAACCATTACCTAATTTAACACTTGGGTTGATAGAGTTTGTTTGACCATCAATAACACCGATTTGTATTTTATATTCTATATCGTTTATAACAACTTTTGACTTATAAGCACTCTTTTTTATCTTCGAAACAACTTTTTCACCGTCTTTAAAAATTATATCATTTCCATCAATTTCAACCGTCAAATAATTATTGTTTTTATCTACGGCTATTACAGCATAATCTTTTCCCAACTGTTGCTCAAAATATGCATTAACTGCATTATTAATCATAGTAGTCCATTCTTGTCTATCTATATTCAAGTTAGGATATTTTGCTTTTATTTTTTCATATAATTTTTTGGATTTTGCAAGTCCTGTATTATTTAATTTATTATCTTTACCGATACATGAAGAATCTATTTCTTTTCCTTCACCAACAAAATCTGCTACTTCTGTTTTTACAGGTTCCAATTGTTTTGCTCTTTTAGATTCGCTTGCAGAAGTTACCAAATTACTATTTTCTCTAACCAATTGTGTTTCATCTATAAATATATCAAAAGGAACATCTTCCAACATTCCTTCTTCGTTAATTTTTTGTAATAAGTATTCTGAACTATCCGTTTTACTTGCATTACCTTGAATATCCCAACCGAAACAAGCAAAAGAGCCACAAATTATAGCTGAATTTTTATAAACATCTTGTTTTGTTGTTTCTTTTACCTCAAATTGAATATTTCCATCTTCATCTTTAACTATGTTACCATTTCTATCTCTTTTAGCTACTATAAAATAACCTGTATCCTGACTTTGATTTACAAAGCCGATTAAAGTTCCGTTTTTGGCTTTTTCTCTCATGGATTTCGGTAACAATTTTATAACTTCAGGTGCAGAGAAAAATACTGCAAGCATTTCCATAGTTTCTCTTATAAGTTCATCAGTTTTTGATGTAAATAATATTTTATTATCAGCCATTCCTAATTGTTGATTATTTGAAATTTGTTTTAATATAGCTATTGCGGCACCTAATGTTTTACCACCGGATGTACCCAACACTGCTACCATTCCTTCAGGACTTGCTAATTTCTCCGCAAATTTTAATTGTGATTTAGACTGCTCGGAAGATTTAGTATATTTATCACCGTAAATATCTCTTCTAACAACTTGTTCTATAATATCTAAAACTTCATTAGAGAAATGCTCATCTACTAACACTTTTGTTCCTTGTCTTGCTATTGCAAAGGAAGATGTCATATATCTTCTTAAATCACCTAAACTTACAATTGTTTCTTCAAGCCAAGGAACTTTATGAATAATTTCTTTTACAAATTTTAAAACACCGCTAGGATTTGCAAAATTCAAATGTGCAATTTCATGTTTTACAAATGTATTCAATAATCTTCTATTCTTTACATTTCCATTTTGCAGGAATGCGTTTAACATATTAGCATTAATATGTAGAACAGAATCTTTTACTTCAAACAATTCTCCTTTTTCTGTTTCCAAATTAATTTTAACTTTACTACTATCAACTTCATTTATATCCGCACACCCTAAAGCCTCAAGTAAAGCTTTTTGAGTTCCTTCAGTTAATTGTGCAAACAATCTTTTGAACACTTCTGATTCATCATTTTCTGTTTCATCAGATTCTTTTGCTTTATCTTTTAATATTTTTTCAATAATTTTTTCTTGAGCTTTAAGATGACCTATATCAAATGAAAGTTTTGCAAATGCAGCTGTTAATGCAACTATAGGGAATACACCAAAAGATGCAAAAGCTATACCGACAATTGTTCCTAAACCTATTGTTGCAGCAAGGAATGTAGCAACTTTTACAGCTTGTCTTATACTTCCAATAGATTTTTGCATTCCTTTATCACTGCCATCATCATCCCTTTCAGAAACAACTTTTCCGTCTTTATAAGTATAAACTTTTCCATTTATTTTTATTTGATTATCAGCTAATACATCACCGGTTATTCCTGCTTTATTTTGTTTTTTTGCTTCTTGATTCAAGTCTGCAACAACTTCAGCAAAGATTTGTTTTTGTACATCTAAAGGCAAATTCATTTGAGAAACTGCTCTAAAATATTCTTCCAATTTATTTATATTAGGTAATACGGAATCTATAGCCGGAGCCAAAGCTTGGAAAGAAATTTTTGCTTGTTCTTGAGCTAAATTATAATATATATCCTCTGCTACTTTAGTATCTCCTGTTACATTAGGAGTAATAACTATGTTTGTTACTCCCGCTTTTGCCAACATATTAGACATTTCTTGTGTATGGAAACCACCGGTTACAGTTATATAAACCTCTTTTGCTTGTTGCAAAGAGTTCATTGTTTTTTGAAGTTCATTTTTTCCTTCAACATTTTTTGATATTTTTTGTCCGTCAAGAACATCTTTCATGTTTTCCATAAAATAATGGTTTCTTTCAAAGTTTATTTTATGGAATGTATCGGATATTTTTTCATAATCTTCCAAAGCAACAACTTCTCTGTTATCAATATATTTTACCCATACATATTTAAATCTATCTATATTTTGTTTGTAATAGTTACAATCATCAGTTGTTATTTTTCCCATTAAATAATCTTGATAATATCTAACGAAATTACTTAAGAAAACAATTTCTTCTTCGGCTTTATTTTCGGAAAATCTATCGTTTATTTCATCTTTAAAATTTTGCTCTTCTTTTATCAATTCCATAGGGTTTATAGCTTGACTTAATTCAATATATGCGAAGAATTTTTCAAGTTCTTTAAAATTTTGAGATAAATCCAAGTTATATTGTCTGGAAAGTTTTATCATATAACCATATAACTTATCCATTTGTGTGAAATTTTTAGTTTCACTTAATAACATCTTATATGCATTATATGGTAAATTTTCTTTTAATTTTACAACAAATAATTGTAATTCTTGTGTTGTTCTTTGATAATTTATTTCTTTTTGTTTTTCCAACAAAGTCATATACATTGATAAATTAGGATAAGAATCAATATCCACTGATAATTTTTCAGCATGTTTTTTCATCAATGCAAAATATTTGTTTGCTTCAATTGTTCCCTCAACATAACCTGCAGACAATTCTTCTATCTTTTTCTGTTGTCTGTTATAATATTGTTCTTGTAATTGTTTTACGGTATCTTTTATCGAATCAATATGAAGAGCTATTGTTTCTTGGTTATCAATTAAAGTACCGAATCTCTTTAAGTTATCAAAATATACATCTTTATTTTCCAAACCTTTTATTATTTCCGTTTTACCTTTTGATGCAGAAAAATATTCGGCACCGGTAAGTCTTCCGTTTTCCAATAATTTATTCATTACGGAATTTCTTATATTTTCATCTTTAGCAACTGTAAGCCATTTTGTACTTACATCACCATAAGCACCTTCAAGATAAATATTCTTAACACCATATTTTTCATCAAACAAAGAGATTATATTATTAATATTTTTTTGAACTTCGGCATGACTATGCAAATCTTGAATATTAATAACAACAGTGTCACTTGCCTCATAATTTGCCGATGTAATCTTTCCGTAACTATATGGAAGATTAAAATCATCAAAAACTTGTTTAAATTGCTCTGTTGCTCTATTATTTTCTAAAAGTCCTGCAACAGCTTGCCCATAAACAGTAGTTAATAAAAAGCAATTAACTACTATCAATGCCGTTACTTTCATAAATGTTAATGAAAGAACCCAATCTTTTGTTTTAAGACAGGTATCCATAATCTTTTCTTTGGTTATAAGCCCTTTAAAGAAGTTTTTAATTATATTCATATTTTCTCCTTGTTTTTGTGCTATAAACACAAAAACAGCCCGGCTTACATAATAAGCCGAGCTAATCTGTTATTTTCTATTTTTACTATGATATTATCGTCACCAATATTTCTTCTTGTAAGTAATATTGCTAATAATAACATCATTAAAAAATTAAATTTTAGCAAGTTTTCTATACAAACAAACTCATAATTTCTAAAGCAGGCAAACACTCTTGATTTTTTTACTTTATCCAACAAAGTAAAAACTTTAACTGTTTTTACCTTTACAACTTGTGATAAAGAAAATGTGTTTGGCAATATTGAATAACCAAACGAAGCTTTAGATGAATTTGCTTCTTTAGCTGCATTATCTTTATTTTGTTTATTTACAGGAGATACCGGTGTTTTTTCTTCCGTATTAATAAACAATTTAGAAATAATATTTAGAGGTAAAGTTGATATGTAAAAAAACTGAACGAATAAAGTATCCGCAGATACTTTTGCTGTTTCTACAATAGAGATATTCGTTTTTATATCTAAAACACATATAGAACTTATAATCATGAAAAAAGCTATTACACAAGTAAAAAACTTGTGTAACAAACCAACATTAAAAATAATGTTCATTATATTCTTTTTCATAATATCTCTTTTAGAATTATAATCTAAATACTATATATTGTCAAGAATTTTAATTCGTATAATTTGGATTATTTAATACATCTTTTAACCATGCATCATCCAAACTATCAAGATTACTTATTGAATCAGTTCCTCCTTCTATTCCACCTGCAACCTTTTGCTTTTCCACAGCAACATTTATTCTTGCAGAATTCGCAAGTATATATCTTACTTCACCTTCGGTAGGCTCATGACCATAACTATCAAAAGTCAACCAGTCTCTTTCATTTATATGAACCGTTAATTTTGCATTTTGAGCATCCCAACTTCCTACTAAACGTCCACGGCTGTATATTTTTTTACTTACTATTCTGTCGTTAAAAGCAACATAAACTAATTCTTTATCCATATTATAGTAACTGGTATGTCCTGTCTTTCTATCAAAAGTATAAATCAAAGTGTTTCCGTTCCAACTGAAATCTTTCACTATATCATCCGAATTATCATCAACAGGTCTTTTATCGGTTTTTGTTGTATACTCAGGTCTTCCTTCCGGATCATACCATGTGTAAGTAGTACCATACTCGGGATCATTATATCTTATAACATACTTAATATATTTTTTGCCGTCATCATCTGTATCATAAACATATTCTTCGGAAATTTCACCGTCAACATCTCTAACAATGGTTATTGTTCCATCATTCTCATCGTACTCAACATTTTGAAATGTAGTGTACAATTCTTTACCGTCTATATCGTATCTTGTAACAGTATATGAACCGTCTTGACCTATATTCATAACATAAGAATCAAAATACCTTGCGACAACTCTTTTATCTTCATCAACAGTATAATCTCTGTTACCGTTTTCGTCAAAGAAAGTTTTTTGTTTTGTATTGTTATCCAACACATAATCCAATATCAAGTTGCCTTTATCATCATTTTTATAATGATATTCACTTGTTATAATTCCGTTTGCATCAGTAACTTTGGTAATATTACCTTTCTGATCAAAATAAGTAGTTGAAAATACAATATTTCTATATAAATCTTTCTGTGTTGTTTTTTTAGATACAAGTAAACCTTTTCCTTTTTCTCCTTCAGTTTCTACCTCTACTACACTTTTTCCGTCTTCACCTCGTTCATAAGAAACATCTTGATACTGATATGTGTTTAAAACAAAACCATCCGCGTCTGTTTCATACTTTGTTCTTCCGAAATCATCATAATATGTTCTACCTTTAGTCATTTCATTTTGAACATAATCAAGTTTAGCACCTTGCCCTTTATAAACATAAGTAGCGGTTAAATTTTTATCTTTATCAAAAGTTCTCGAAACTTTACCATCACCATTTAATGTTTTATAACCTATTATTTGATCATCTTTATTTCTAACTTCCTGCAATAAATTCTCACCTCTCAAAGTTCTGGTTATACCGCTATATTCTCCGGAAGCATTCATACTTTTAGTAACACCGGATAAGGAAAAAGACATGGAACCGTCTTTAGACACAGAAAGGGTCATTTTACCGTCAGGGGTATAATAAACTCTGTTTCCCTCGGAATCTGTTGCAACAACAGGTCTATTGGGAAGGACTCTGGCCATATATTTAGGTTTAGAAAAACTTCTTAAATCTGAAACTGATCTGCCTTGAGGGCCAAAAGAATATGGATTTGGATTTTGCAAAAAAGATGCAAAAGAATTATTAGTTATAAGAAATAAAAGTGATATTATTAAAATTTGCATTTTTTTCATATCACACCTCCTTTATTATCCTATACTAATTATAGTAAAAATATATAAAATTTAGTTAAAAAAAATGTAAAAAAAATGTAAAATTTACACTAATCTTTTGAACTCTAAATCATATATTTCATATATTTCAAAAGTTATCTCATCTAAAATAATAGGCATATTTTTCAAAGGTAATATATCTCTTCCCAAACAAACAACTTCCCTATCTTGTAATCCGGGGAAAGTTATTCCCTTCTTATAAAGCATATAATTATCTCCAAAATCATCCGTTAATATAGCAACTGAAACATCTTCTCCGTTTAATGTTTTTCTATTTTGAATTGAAACTTTACCTTTTATAACATCAAAAAGAATAGGTTTATTAAGTTTTGCATTAACCGCTATTCTTAACTTTGTTCTTGCTAAAGATTTTTGCTTTGCTATTTCCTCACTATCTCTAGGTTTAACATCTCTATCAATACCTGATATTTCAGTTGAATCATCAAATTTTATCTTTTGAACAAACAAAAACAATCTAATAGGTTTTCCATCTATCGTTTCATTTTTATCTTTAGGAATTTTCATCTTTCCCAAAACCGAACAATGTTGACCTACTTTATTATAAATTTCATTATCTACATTATTCAACACATAATAAAAAGGTTTTTCTCCATCACCTTTTAAATAAATTTTATCATCTTCGGTTTTTTGCAAAGTTCCAATAACGTTCATAAGCAAATTGTTAGTTTTATATTTTGGTGCATTTTGCCATTTTGCTCTCATATATTTTGTTACTAAAATAGGACCTACGGCAACAAGAATTGCAATAATAAAAACAATACACCCGATAACAATCCATTTCGTATTTTTCTTATTTTCTGTACTCATGAAGGTTATTCTCCTATGTATATAAAATTTAACTTTTAAATATTATAGCATTTAGATTGTTTTTTTTCAATAAAAAAGGCGAGTATTTAAATACTCGCCTTTTTTATTTTTTAGAACATTAGAAATTTTTTGCAATTTCTATCATATTTGTTTCGGGATTATATACAACATTTGAAAAATCTCCCTGTAAGATTTTCCATCCTGCATACCAATCAACACTGATACTATCTCCGGACCATCCCTGAGAAGCTGCCCATGAAGATATGTTTTCCCATTGATCCATGAACTGTTCAACAAAGTCATCAATTTTTGCCTTATTATCACGCATAGCTTGTTGGAACTGAGAATTACCTTCCAATTCCTTTGCAAAACTTTCAGCTAAAGCATCCATATCAGTGGAAATATCAGATGCATATGTATTAACCAATACACAATTTCCATTCAAATCTTCACCTATGAATCCGGCCGCAGCAAAAGCTACCGTTCCATCTTCACTTGCAGCAATAGCAGCTTTTAAATCATTATATTGTTCATCCGTTAATTCAACGTACATTGTTTCAGTACCACCAGATTGGAAACCTTCTCCTGTAATATCAACACTAACATTAGATAAAATAGCATACTTTTTAAATAAAGCTTTTTCGTCATCACTTAAAGCTTCGTACTCTTCTTCACTTAACTCTGTTTTTGAATACTTTTTCTTATCTTCAGCACTTAAAGCATTATATTCTTCTTCTGTTATTCTATTTCCGTTTTCATCCTCGTAATATGATGAGAAATAAGTAAAACCAGTAACTGTTCCTACAACAGCAGGATCCAAATCGATATCCGTATGTGTTGTATAAGTTGTAGTCTGTGTTGCAGTCCATGATCCTGTCCAACCTTCAATTTCAGAGCCAAGTGCACTCTTTAAACTTTCAAGATTACCAGAAGTAATGTTTCCTTTTGCATTCAAGAAGAAAGATTTTATTTTACTCTTTAATGCCAACATTTGTTTAGCAAATTCTGCTACTAATGCATTCTTTTGCTCATTATAATTATTCGTAACACCAGTACTTGTGCTTACACTTGTATTCCTTGCATGATGACTATGTGTTGCATTAGTACCGCCATCAACCGTTGTTGATTGATATGTTTGTGTTAATGTAGCATAGAATTCTCCAAACTTGCCATTTTTAAATATTTTGCTTATCCATTGTATTGTCGGATGAGTAAACGTTGTTGTATCTCCGTCTTTAGTTTCTGTTAATCCATCAAGGATTACCGTACATTTTTCCTTTTCTTCATCACTTAATTTTGCATATTCATCAGCAGTTATAACTTTTCCATCTTTATCTTTATAAGTTAAAGAAGAATCTATCAAATCACATAAATAATCAGTTATTTTATCAATAAGATCTTCATAAGCTTCCCAACCCATAGTATCATTAATAGAATTTGGATCAATACCTAAATCACTCATCATTTTCTTAAATTCATCACTATTAGTATCAAAAGTCTCTTGGAAGAACAAATAATAAGCTCTTGATATACTTGGGTCAAATTTTGCAAAGCTATATTGTGCATAAGCTACACCTCTGTTATAAGTAGTAACAGAATAAGCATATTTGTTTGCAGGCAATCTTGTTGTCTCTTCGCCACCTTCCAAAGAATCAATCTCACTTTGTCCGTAAGCTGTAGAAGCATAACTTATAGTTAATGCCTGAGATACCCAGTTGCTATTATTTATTGATTGTTCTATAAGTTCTTTAGCTTTTTTTGCACTCTCATTTCCTTGACCTTCTTCATTCCAATCCCATCCACAAGCTTTTACGAATGCTTTCAAACGATTCATATCCCAATTGCCATTATTATATATTTTGGCAAGTTGTTCAGGTTGCCACTGAATAGATTGAATTCTTGAATCAAGTACTATAGTTTCCGGATCTAAACCTTGATCAACTATTGAGAATATTTCTAATACATTGGCTCTAATAACATCTGCATCAGCTGCAGTTCCATTATATGTTACAACAGCTTTGTTGTTTATGTATGCCGTAGTAGTAATAGAACCATCTGTTCCGTTAGATTCAACAGTATTAATTAAGCCATTGTCATAATATGTATAAAAGGCTACCGTTGCCATTACAGGAACATTTGTATTAGATTTATTTCTTGTATTGCTATATTTTTTCTTATCTTCATCACTTAATTTATCGTATTGTTCTTTGGTTATACTGTTTCCATTCTCATCTTCATAATTTTCATAAACAGTATTACCGTTTGCATCTTTCAAAGGTCCGGTAATGCTTGTTACTTTATTTGCGAGATAATGAGTTGTTTGGCTTGTTGTAGCATCAAAAACACTTTGAATAGAACCATCTGCATTATATGAATACTCTTTAGAAGATACACTACCTGTTACTACAAACCCTGTAGCTGTTTGTTCTGCATCATAAACACCCAATACCTTACCACCAACAACAACTTGAGCTACCCATTTATCTTCAGTTTCTGCTTTACCTTTTTCCAAGGATTCTTTTAAATCAACACCTTTTTCCAAAGTATAAGTTGTCATACCGGAAGGATTATATTCATACTGTGTTGTTAATGCACCGTCCCATGCAAAAGTCTGTCTTGCTTTACCGTCAATATTAAATGTAACAGAAGCACCTTGACTTGCACCGAAATCTATACTGATGGAATAATTTTGACCTTTAGATAAATGATCAAGAGCATCACCAAGCCATGCTAATGGTTTTGATTCTGTTTTAGGTTTATGTGCTGTCCAAACATGACCTTCTTCTACTTCTGTACATTGTTTTTGAGCATCACTACCAAGCTTACTATATGCTTCTTCATCTATAATTTCTGTAACTTCTTCGTTATCTACCATATGGGTATATTTATAATATTTACCACTAGCCGGAGCAGAAGAAATCTCATAACCTTCATCTCTAAGTCTTTGTAAAAGTTCATCACTCGGATCAACCAAACTCAAATCATACTCTTCTTCACCACCACCTTGAAGTTGTGATTCTTTTACACCGATTGCTATCAAGAAATCATGCATATTTCCATATTCTTTCATTATAACATCATAATCGGAAGCATAAAATGCAAGATTACTCCAAGAATATGTACCATCCAACCCCATTGACATGGTACCTCTGTATTTACCTTGATCATAAATTGTTACAGTACCATCTGCACCTGTTGCACTAACAAGAATACCGCTCTCATAGTGAAACACTGTAGAAATGTGCCCCGCTAACGACGAAGCATTTGCATTCAAACTACTTGTTGCCGTACCGGAAGATCTCATCAAACCGGAATTGGTCTGATTTGAAACAGCATCCGGATCAGCAAAAATACTGCTTACACCAAGACCTACACTTAAAACCATTGCCAAGACAAAAGACATTATTTTTTTGTTCATGGCTGCACCTCCTAAATAAATTTAACTCCTTTTTTTCTACACTTATTATAGTTTTTTATTTAAAAAAATTTAAAAACAAATTGTGAAATATTTGTAAAATATTCAAACAACATTTTTTATACTCTTTAAGTATAGTATTTGTTTTTCGTTTTATCAATATTTTTATACATACATATTTGAATTTTAACATTTAAATTTTATATTATTTTTATATGGAAAGTATAAAATACCTAAAAACCTATCAAATATTCCTTGTTTTTATATTGTTATTCATTGCTTTTGCTACTTTTTTTATATCCATAGATGCCAAATTTGCAAGCGTAGATGATAATCTTTTGATTACAAGAGAAATTTATCGTTATGATTTTTTTTCATTATCCGGTTTAAAAAATATTTTTCTTCAAAGAACACATTATATATATCAACCTATTATAAACATTTCCTATTCCATAGAATTAAAATTATTTAAAGCAAATGCGGCTTTTTTTCATTTTGATAATATAATGTTACACTTGTTAAACACTTTTCTTGTATTTATTATATTTATTAAACTTACAAAACATTTTTTTACAGCATATATAATAATGGCTCTTTTTGCTATACATCCGGTACATGTTGAAGTTGTAGCTTGGATCAGTGCCAGAAAGGATTTATTATATTCATTATTTTACTTATTATCCTTATATTTTTACTTAAAAACTTACGAAAACAAAAAAAATTTGTTTTTTTGTTTATCTATATTTTGTTTTTTATTATCAAACATGTCAAAACCGATGGCTATAACTTTACCTGCAGTTCTTATATTAATAGATTTTTTTGATAATAAATTTAATATAAAAAATTTAAAAAAATATATTCCTTTCATTATTATAACGTCTATTTTTGTTGTATTAGACTTATATTGCCATTATCATGGCAGTGTAGCAAATCCATTAAATCACCCACATAGTTTGTTAAAAAACTTACTGGCTGCTCATTTTCATTACTTATTTTATATTTACAAATTTATTTTACCTATAAATTTATATTGTTCTTATCCATATTTTTATCCTTTAAAAGAATTCCCCCCGTTATATATAACATTATCGCCTATTGTGGTATATACAGGAATATACTTTTTATTAAAAACTTTAAAATATTCAAAAAAAATCTTTTTTGGTTTTTCTTTTTTTATTATAGTCTTGCTGCCATCAAGCGGAATTTTACCTACGGGAATAGTAAAAGTAGCAGACAGATACTGTTATTTGGCATATATCGGACTATTTTATTTGGTTGCAATATTAATAATATATTTATATGAAAAAGCAAACAAAATTTTTAAATATTTATTAATATTTTGTTGTTTGATAATATTTTTTGTTTTAGTATATCTTTCTTATGAAAGAACTTTGGACTGGAAAAACAACAATGTTGAACCGCCGAAAGAAAAACAAATATATTATCAAAACAGTATTCCATACTTATAAATAAAATTATAATTTTCATACTAAAAATGAATTTATTATTAATAACATTATTTTTAATTGTTTTTTCTTTTGTTGCAAATTTTTTACCAAAATACAAAAAAATTTTTATTATAGTTTCAATATTATTTGTTGTTTCATTTTATTTCTTCTTGGAAAAAAACTTTTTCTTTAAGGAAAGTTTATGTCCGACAAGAGAAATTCAACATTACACATTTTGTTCGAATTATTACAATTTACTTGTAGATTCTTTTAGGCAACATAAATTAAATATTCAAACAGAAAATATTAGTCATGATAAAGGTATCTTCTATATAAAAAGCAGAAACGATAATAAAGACAAAGTATTAAGTTTGTTGGATACAAGTACTTATAAAGGCAATTTATATTTATATTTCGGTATAACTCCCGTTTTGTTATTTTATTTACCGTTTAACTTAATTACTACACTATATTTAACGGATAAATTTTTAGTTTTTTTTATATCATGCCTTATATTTTTATTATCTTTATTTACGGTAAAATTTTGTCTTAAAAAAACAACTGTTACCAATAACATTCCGCCAAACATAATAATTTCAAGTATATTTCTTATAGGATTTTGCAATTTATTACCTTTTATTTTAATAAGAAGTACTATTTATGAGGTAGCTGTTACAACTGCTGTACTTTTGTTGTTTATTTCTATCTGTTTATTTTATTATTATATTTACACACAAAATTTAAAAACTCGGTATATTTTAATTTTGTTTATATCGACATTTCTATGTTTATCCGTTGGCGCAAGACCTCATTATGCTTTATTTATTCCGATATTTTTATTTTTTATTATTTTTCTAAAATACAAAGAAACTACAAACTTTAAAGATATCTTAAGACCTGCTATTATTTTTATTATACCATGCTTAATATATGGTACTATTATTGCTTTATACAATTATTTAAGGTTTGACTCTGTATTCGAATTTGGATTTAGATACCAAACAAACCATTTGGACTTATTAGATTATAAATTAACAATAAAAGATTTTATTATAGGATTAAAAAACAATTTTTTTCTGCTACCGAGCATAAAAGCTGATACATTCTTTTCTTTAACCAAAGCCTATGGCCATAGAATAGGAAACGATTTTGTTACAGGTGTTTTTTGGATGGCGCCTGTAATATTAATATTATTTTTTGTTCCGTCTTTTTTTAAACAAATTTATCAAAAAGATAAAAAACTTCTTATTTTCTTATTACTATTTATAACAATAATATTTATCAATATTATTGTTTGTTGTTTTTTTGGAACAACAATAAGAGGAATCTTTGAATTTTTATCATTAATGATTATATTAGCTGTTATTATGTTTTTATTTTATATAAACAATTCTGATGACAAATTAACAAAAAATTTATTTAATTTTTTGTTCATGTTAATATTTTCTTTCTCTTTATTTATGAATATGTGTTTATTATTTTCACTATATCAAGATTCGGCATTTTCTTCAACCTGTATGAACAGTTATACAAAAATTATAGAGTTTTTATTTTAAAAATTTATTTAATAAAATATACAAAATTGCTTTTATGATTTAATTAAAAAAATGACATTAATATTAATTATAATATTTTTAATTATTTTTTCTCTTATTGCTAATCTTTTATCAAAATATATTAAAGTTTTTATTGTAATTTCAATATT
>JAFXOB010000103.1 GCA_017529005.1 Elusimicrobiota bacterium | reverse complement strand
AATATAAATAAATTTTTATCAATGGTAACCGATTCACATAAAATAAATGTGAAAAAAGTAAAAACAGAGTTACAGGAATTAATAGCATTATTAAAAAACAGATTACCTTTTGGTGTATATTCTAAACTTTTAAAAGAAACCAATAACTTTACCGACAATCAAAAATCTTTGGAATTAATAAATTTGTTATGTGAAAAAGAAAATATTGACTTAAATAATAATTTTAAGGAAATAGTTAAATTATCAAATTTAAACATCAATAACAAAAATTTTAACCCTATAGAATTAGTTCAAGAAGAAAGACGATTGATAACGGAAATAAGAAAAGCTCTTTCTTATAATAATGAAGAGTACGAAATAACTTTTGTATCGGATTTCAACAGTTATTTTCAAAATTATTTAGAATACAAATTAACCGATGCCGATTGGAAATATTTTGATAATTATTATGAACAATTCAGACAAATATATTCTAAATATGCAATAGTTGATAGAATAAACGAAATAGAACAAGATTTCAGCGAGATAAACAAATACTATACAATAAATGATCAAAGAAACGATATATTTATAGAAAAATTATTAAAAAATGAAAACATAAATTTAATAAACTCTAACAAAGAAAGATCTGAAGATGATATATTAAAAAATTCAAAAGAAGTGATAATAGCGGTAACCGGCGGTTTCCATAGCAGCCAATTAGAAGATATTTTATCCAAAAAAGAAGTAAATACTATAATAATAACCCCGACAATATATGAAAGCACCAAACAAGCAAACAAAAAATATATAGATTTAATAGAAGAACAAAGTAAAATAAACTCTCAAGCATTAGCTTATACAATAGCATCTTGTATAAAAGATTCTGAAAAACAAAAATTATTATTGGCAATCGTAAAAGATATTGTAGGTAATAACACCGAAGCTTTAGAAAAATTATTGGGAAAGAAAATAAATTTAAGTTTAAGTGAAAATATTACACCATTGACCCAACAAGAACAAAATCAATTAAACCGATTAAATAAATATATAGAAACTACAACAGAAATTTTAATTGATTTGTTACCTAAAGAAGGCGGTAAAACTGTTTTTGTACCCAATATAAACAAAGCCATATTAGAAATATCAAAGAATTTAATAAAAGCCGGAATCTTTTTAAGTGATGGTCCTGTTTTGGGTGCAGAACAACAGGGATTACCGGATTTACAAGGAATACCTGCAGAGATATATTCAAGAATGCACCGCATTATACAAGAATCTCTTTTAAAAACTTCTGTATTAAATTCTCAAAAGACAAAAGATAATCCCCCTCAATTAACCATGACATTTTTAAAAAAGATACTCGATAAAACACCTTTAAAAAGAACTGCAAAAATAAAAATAATTTCTGTTATAGAAGCTCCGATAATAATGTTGGGATTAATATTTCCATCATTAAATAATTGGTTTTTAAGACAACATAAAGTTAAAGATATTGAAGATAAAATAATGATAGCTTCAGAATTAGAAACATTAGATGATAATATAAAAAATGAATATTTCAGTTCTTTCGTAAAAATAAAAGAAACCTTAAAAATTCCTTTTGTAAGAATAATAGTTGCGTTTTCAATATCAACAGTAAAAGCCTTTAAAGCAAATATTCAAGGTCATATACAATTTAATACAACTGCTTATTTGGTTCAATCTTATAAATATTTGGTCAATTTTGATGTTGATTATGCAAAATTTTTTAAACATATTAATTTAACAACTAAACAAGAAAAACAAATAATAAGAATGGTTTTAAATTTAAAAGATAAATTGAGTACGGATACTCGTTCCAAATATTATACAGAAGACGAAATTAAAGAGTTATTACAAACTTTTATGTACTATGAAATACTATATTTACAAAAAAACGGAAAACTTTTATATATAACTTCCGTTATTAACAATTTATCGGATTTAGAAAGAATAGATTATTTATTAAAAGATTTAATGAAATCAGATATTTATAATGTAGAAACAGAATATAATATGTTAGCTCTTAAAATATTTAAAAGTAAGAATTTTAGAAATCTAATAGATAAAAGCAATATTGAATATGGCAGTCAATCTTCATCTCAAAAATATTTTATAGCCATAGCTGTTGCAAGATATATAAATAAAGTATTATCCGAAGCTCCGATAAACAATAAAAATTTAGACGAAATTATAAGAGTAGCAACAGAAACATATATTGAAATTCTTAAAAACAATGAAAACAAAGTTGTTGTCGATGAAAATACAAAAATTATCGCTATTAGTGCGAAAGCAGATAAAAGTCAGGAATTTAATAATAATGGTCTTAAAAAACTATTAGAAAAACTAAATATCCCGGAAAATGGAGAGGGAAGAAAATTCTTTAATGCAAATAATGAAGATGCTTTAAAAGAAAAGCTGGCTTTTTTAAAACAAATAGAAAATCTAAATTCAAATGACAAACAAGTATTTATTTCTTTTGATGGTCACGGATCAACAGAATTTTTATTTTTAGATGACCATATTGCTATAAGTGGTGACGAATTATTTAATGCTTTAAAAAAAGCTCAAGATAATGGTTTTGATTTAAATAATTTAACAATTAATTTGAGTTCTTGTAACTCATGGGCATTTGCTAATTCAATCTACGATAATCTTGATAATCTTTACAAAAATCAAAAAAAGATAAAACCTTTACAAACAAAAAACTATCCTACAATATGGACAGCGGCAGGACATGAAACAACTTCCGGATATACTAATAAATATTGCTATTTATCAACTGTTTTATTTGATGAAGATGGAGAATTGAGGTCCGATTTTATTTTAAATCCTATAGATGTAGGTAATGAATGGAACGGGGTTTTACGAATATTAGAAAAAAGACAAACTTCTTTACAAATTAAAGACATATTAAAAGCAACTCTTGAATCTAAAAATTCAAATTTTACGGTATTTGTTTCTGATAAAAATATAGAACAAATATGCAATGAATCTGCCAAAAAAATATTAGAATTAAACGGTTATAATAATGTTTCCGGAGAAAAACAACAAAATATAAAAAATATCAATTCTTTTATCAATAAAATAATTAATTTATTAACGAAAATAAATAGTTTACAGTTTACGTTTATTAATATTAATAACAATATTAATGATGAAATATTAAATTTTGATAAAGGATATTTTGAGTTATCAATATTTTCTAAACTAAAATACAAAAATAAATTATTTGAATTGTTAAATAAAACCGCATATATTTGGGAAGAAATTGTATTTAGACTTATTCCAGTAAGTTTATCAATACTTGCAATATCTGTTCCTATGATATCTTTTTTAACAATACCTTTAAGTTTGGTATTTTTCGTTATATGTCAAAACCAATTTATCAAAGCTCATAATGTCAGCAAATGGATTACAGAAAACAAATTTAATTGGTCAACTGCAGATATTTTGAAAGCAACACTGCTAAATAGTTTTCCATCTAAAGAATTAAAAGAAAATTTCAAACAATTTGAAAAACAAGGACAAATAAAAGAACAAGCTAGACGCCGGGTTTTACCGACATTATTGTTATCTGTCCCGTATATATATTCAGTGTTATTTGCACCAACTGTTTCTGTTATAATGTTAGCTGCAATTATTGGAATTACTCTTCACAAATTTTTTAATTCTATATTGAAAGACAAACTATCTGTTTTTGAAACTCACATAAATGGTATCATTGACTTATCCACAAGTGAAGGTAAACAAGAGTTCTTTTCATTATTGAGTGATAAAACAACAAATATTAATGATATTGTTAACAGAATAGATTTTAATAATGAGCAACAACTTTTAGATTTAATACAAACAATAAATCAACATTACCTTTATTTAGACAGACCTCTTGAAATTTTTATTACGGAACTTTCTAAAAGAATAAATGTAAATAATGATAAAGAACTGGATTTTTTAAGAAATATTTTGGATGCTTCCATAATAAATAAGGAACGGATTATATCCGATCTTATACCTAAAACGGATTTTGATAATCCGAAACATTTTGATTTTATCAAACATTTTATACTAAACAAAAGCATTCAAACAACTTCTATAAATTCTAAATTGATTGATAAATTGGATTTAGGAAATAAAGATCATTTGGATTTAATTACATCTTTATCAAGATTTTCCGATGAGATAATATTTAAATTGATTGACAAGTTGAATTTTGACGATAAGGAACAGGTATATACAATATCTAATCTTATTGTAAATATAGGATTTTCAAATACAAACTATATAATGAATGAAGTTCTTGCAAAGCTAAATTTAAATAATCAAAAAGATCTAACCATTTTTGAAAAAGTTGTTTGCAATTATAAATTCCGTACAGAAGAATTATTTGAAAGAATTATAAACATGTTAGATTTAAGCAACCCAAAGCATGTTAAAACCGTAGAAAAAATTTTAAACAAAGAATATTTTAAAATATTACCTGTATTCAATATTTTATTGAAACATTTAAATTTCAATAATGTTGAACACAGAAAGTTATTCCAAACCGCTGTTGATAAAGTAATAGCAAATATTAATAAAGAAATTGTTGTTAATGATATTTTTGCCAAAACAATAGGTAGTTTAGTTGTTGAAAACAAAAGTGATTTAAACTTCTTAACATATACAAGGCATCAGCTTTTAGATGCATTATTAAAAAAATTAATAAAATTAAGAACTGAAAATCTTGAAATCAAAAATGGATTAGCCGTAATACACTTGGGAAATCAAACCAAAATTGACTCCATAAAAGTAACAGCACTAAAAATTAAGGCAGATATTGAATCTTTAGATAATGAATCTATAGAAAAATTAAATGAAATACTTAAAAATGTTGAATTGTTTGAAAATATGCAAAAGCACAAAACAACAATTGAAGATTTTGCACAACAAACAGGGTTATCGTTATTAAAACCTACCCCGACAACTTATTTGGGAAACAGAAGAAGCATATTTACAAGTTTATTAAAACTGTTACCAAAATCTCTATATACTGTAAATCAACATGCAACAACATTCTTTATGTCAAAAAACAGTATAGATGAAAATCAGTTAAAAGAAGTTTCCGCAAAATTTGACATATATATGAAATTTCTTGATGAAAATTTATATGTGTTAAATAAATTTAATGATTTAACCGAATTTTCTTCTCAGTTTGATGATGTTGTTAAACATATAAATATAATGTTGGATTATCTATCTGTTATCAGTGAGTCCGATGCAAATATTTTTAGAAGAATTTTTAAAGAACTTTTGGAAGATATTCATAATGGGACAACTGATATTACTACGCAAAAAAAAGTAGTTGAAATGGTTGATAATCCTTTTTCAAACATAAATACAATAGGTACTCTGATTAACAGAATTCATCAAAAAACATCTTTTGACTTTTTATCAAGAACTGCTTCACATATCGGAAAAGATAGTGTTATTGAACACAATATTTATTTATCTAAAGGCAGTAAAACTATAGGTGTTTACAATTTGTCCAAAACCAAACTTCATCCGGATATAACCAGATTATTAATGGCATTAAGTAATGATCCGGATTTTGGAACTGAGAAAAATTCTCATATATTTATAAAAGACAATATATTGTTATGGACCGGAGTGTTGGGGGCTCATGCCGTAAGAGTAGTTATAGATTTTAATGAAAATTCAAGAAGCATACTTGCGGATTTTCATGAAGGAATGATAGATGAAGGTAGTTATATAAGAATTAACATGTTAAGAAAAATATTTCTGGATATAGGTTTTGCTGTGGAAGATTCGGCACAACAATATCAAAAATACGACAGGTTGGTTGGTATAGTTGCAACATTAAATAAAGATACTGGATTACAAAACAATTCGGATTTCGTTGATCTTGCTCAAAAGTTAATGGTATTGTTTAATAATGCTGCAGAATTTAACAATAGTATAAAAAGAAAATCTCAAATAAGGCAAACCATACGAGTATCCGTTTTAAGAATAATGGATATTTATTTTAAAAATTTTTATGTAGGCAGATTCAAAAATAATTATATTCGCAGCACAATAAACACAAGAAAGAACTTAAATAAAATTTTATCATTATTAGGTTTACCTTTAATACCTAAAGAAGAACCCGGATTTAGAACAAACTTAAAAGTGGGTCCGTTCTTTGCGGGAAGAATAACTACTTACGGACAAAATACAATAGATCAATATATAAACAAACCTATAGAAAGAGCATTTGCTTTGGGCTCAATAAAAATAAATGCTACAGGTTCTTTAGAAAAAAATAATGATTATAATCTTCTTCCTTCAACTATTGAAACGTTAAAAAAATTATTGGATAGTCCTATCGGCAATCCACAAGAAATAGAACTGTTAAAACAAGGAGCCATCCTTTCACAAGTACCTGTAAGAGATTTAAATCTCGAATCTTGCGAACAAATCGGAGATTATGTTTTAAAAACCGGATATATGAAATTGGTTGACGGCAGATTGAATGATATTAAAGGAGACTTTATCGGTTTTAAAGTATTGGTAGATAAAAATGGAATCATTAGATATTCAACAACAGAATTGGTAGGATTTCCGGAACAAATGAATAATAATTCCGGAAGACTACTTTTAACATCCGAACAATTGCAACAATTGTTTGAAATTGAGGGATACAATATAAATCCTAACGAACCTTTAACCAATCAAGAATTATATAATTACAGAAATAAACTACAGCAAGATGTTTTTAACACAGGTACACCTGTAGCTTACGGTTTAACATTGTCTAAACCAAAAAACCTTACAACAAGAGGTGTATCTGCAACTATCGGTTCCGATATTTATATTGATAAATATGCAAGTCCCGAAAATGTGGGCATGTCTGCGCAAAATAAAGTTTCATTGTTTACCGGTGGTTCGTATTCAAGTCATGCAGGAATTGTGTTAAGAGAGTATAGTAAATCTGCTTTTATAGTTAACGATTCTCAAATAATAAAAAATAAAACAAATAATGAAATAAAAATAAAATTTTATGCTCCGAAAGGAGATGTTAAAACAATCGATAAATTCAAAACTCAAGAAATTGAAGAAATAGAACTTACATTAGAACTGAATGATATTGTTGTAATAGATCATCAAAACAATAAGTTGTTATTATTTCCAAATAAAATATTTAAAAATTCTAAAGGTCAAAATATATTATTCGAGTTGCAAAAGTATATTGATGATAAAGATACTGAAAATATAAAGAATTTTATAAACCAATATAAAAACAATAGTGAATTAACGGAAAGAATTATTGAATACATATATTATCAATCTTCCGATAATTCGTGGCTTGAAGACTTGTTATCTCCACAATTTAAGAATAAGAAAACAGTTGTAAAAGTATCAGGACATTCCAGGGTTATCAGAAGAAACAAGGTAGTTATCCAAAAATTTTTATCACACAAAAGTAAAAATAATGTTTATAGATTCGGAGAAAAAGAATCTTTAGATGCTACAAAAGTCGGAACAAAATCCGCAAACCAATCAAAATTATTTTTAACATTAGAACAATTAAGAAAAGACACGGGAATAGAAAATATAGCAACTCCTACAGGAATTGTTATAGGTTACGACATTTTAGAAAAATTGTTTGGTGAAGAATATATCGAATATCGTCAACAATTAGAAGCTATTATAAAAGGTGACTTTTACGATGAAGAAGAAAAATTTATTTATGCTCAAGATCCTATAGCACGAATAAAAGATTTAATACAAAACTGTTCGGAAGAAAAAATAGAACAATACATTGGAAAAGAAAATTTAGAGATATTTAAAAATAATTTAGCAATTATAAGATCTTCCGGTGTGGGTGAAGATTCTAAAGAATATTCCGCAGCGGGAATAGCAGAAAGTTTCGGACAAATAGAATATGAAAATATTTCTAAAGCAGTAAAAGATACACTGCTATCTTTCTTTTCAACCAAAGCAACAGAATATATGATAAAATCGACAAATATTATAAAACCTGCCATCTTAATAGAAAATTGGATTGATGCCGATAAAGCCGGTATAATGATGAGTGAAGACAATGATGGTCATAGAATAATACAAATTATAAACGGTCAAGGTGAAGATATCGTTTCAGGAAGAATAACACCTTATTCTTTTACAATAGATATGAAAACCGGCAAAAAAATTGATGGCGACTATACAAACGAAAAAACAGTAACCAAAGAAAATTTAGAAAAATTAACAAAGATAATGGAATGGCTTGAACAAGCCGAAGGTTGTCCCGTAGATATAGAATTTTTAATAAAAGATAACATCATATATATAGTTCAAGTAAGACCTATAACAACACTTGGTAAAACAGAACAAGGTATTCCTGTATCTCAACAAAAAAAACAATCAAGCACACCGACTGTTCAAGACGATCAGGATTATGAAAGACCAAATTTGTTATCCACCAAAGCTCATATTTGGGAAGAGTTATTATACAGAACAATACCTTCAATAGTAGCAATGATAAATCCGATGATAGGTATTCCGTTATTTTTAATAATGCAACCTGTATTTCTGGTTGTTCATACAATAAAACACTATGCTTACGATAAAACAATAAATTTTACGGATTTGTTAAAACGGGATGTAAAGAATTTGTCATTGGCAACAATAGCGTTAATAATTCCGTATGCAATATCTTTGTCTTTACCGTTATTAACACCTGTAGCAACAGTAATATCTTCTAAAATAATATCAACTGCAGCATCAACAGTAACTGCTCAGGTTATACATTATCAATATAATAAGTCTGTTCCTGTTGAAAAACAATTAAAAACTCATAAATCACAACAACAAGTTTCCGGTGCAAGTTTAAGACATCCGCTTACTTCTCAAAGGGATATTGTTGCAAGAATGTCCGAGTTAGAAAAAAATATGGAATCCATGGATATTGATGTCAAAAAACAATCATTGATAAATCTCATCAAAGAAAATCCGTTATTAATATCAATGATTTTGGAAACTTATTGTAGGGCATATCATAAAAATGAAAGCAAATATACATTAGGTGAATTATTAAATTATATAAAAGGAAACAGTCACTCAACCAAACAAAAAGATAAATTAATAACTGATTTCAGAGGATATTTCGGTGAAGTATATGTAAAATATAATGTTGTTGCCGATATAGATGAAAACGGACATATTATAAGATTGCAAATGCCTCTGGATGAAAATCAGGCGGGATATGATTTAGTTGATCCTAAAACCGGTTTAAAAATACAAGTGAAAACCGGTGAAGAGTCTATTGTAAAAGAGCATTTCAAAAAATATAAAAAATATCATATACCTGTTTTTACGGTTAGTGAAGTAAAACAATTAATGATAAATAACAATAATCCTAACAGTAATTTAGTATATTCTTTCAACTTAACAAAAGATGATGTACTTGCCTTTGTAACAGATGTTGTAGATGTATTAATAATGTTAAGTAAAGATAAATCTTTGCCGGCAAATGTAAAAAATTTAACTTTTCAAAAAATAATAGATATATGCAACGGTACAACTACCGAAAGTGTATTATCCAAAGAACAAATAACAGATAAAATAGAACAAGTACAGTTAAGTAAAAAAGAAGATGAAAGAGAAAATGAATGGGAAAAATTTTCAATTTTTGAAACTCTTAAAGAAAGAGGAAAAACTATTTTTGGTATTTTAGATTTTACTGCTCCGGTATGGGAAGAATTGTCATTTAGAACTATTCCCGCAATAATATCGCTTGCATTAATTGCTCTTCCTTTAAGTCATTTTATCACAATACCGTTTAGCATTTGTGTTTTTGTTTTGGCTCAAATACAATTTATCAGAGCCCATATAATAACAGATTGGTTAAAAACAAAAGATTCCGGTTGGCTTGAAAACACACCAACAATGAATATTCTTAAAAATGCTATTTTAGGAATATTTCCATCCAAAGAATTAAAACAAGACTATAAAAAATATTCTCAAACTTACCAAGCTAAAAAACATTTAACAAATTTAATTGTACCGACAATATTTTTATCTAGTGTGTATATATTAACATCTCTATTGCCGTTGGCAAATCCTGTATTATTAGCAACAATAGTAGCAATTATAATTCATTCTTTTAATAATGCAAATGTGGAATTGTTAGAAACTTTAAGACCTATAAACAGAAACTTAAAATTACAACAAACAGAAATTGATAATAATTTTATTTCTTTTGCAGAAAATAACGGTACAGATTTTATATCTATATATGATTTATCTTCAAAAGTAAGACAATTAAAAAAATATATTACACCCGAAATAATTCCAAGTACAAAATATATAAATCCTTTACATTTTAAGGATTGGCAACAACAACAGCAAATTGTTGCAAACAGTGTAGGTTTTTCTTTAGGTTTAACAACCGTAAGTATTTCCGATAACAATAAAAATAAAATAAATTTAATTCAACCGATTTCAGAAATAAATAATTTAATATCTTGGGAAAGAGGTTACGATTATTTTTATGGAAATACATACTTAGATGAACGAGTTGTTCCTGTTGAAGAATATGTTCAAACCATAATTGCTTCTTGCATAAGATATAATAAACATATATTTTTCTTTTTACCGAATAATTTTATGGATTTAGACACTAAAACAAAAAGAGAGTTTGACTATATACAAAAATTTATTCAAAGTAATCCCGATTTTGCCGGTTATTTTACTTTTGTCGTAGGTGCTTATGATTTTGTTAATGTAAACAATGCCTCTGTTTTTCAAAAATATTTCAATGAAAAATCCATTACAAAAACATTAAAAAAACTTTTAGCTTTTCCTAAGCTATTTATGAGAGACAGTTTTATATCCAAAATTTGTAACTCAAGAACTTCTCTTTCAATATATTACACACTAAAACAAAGGTTAACAAACTTTATTGAAAAATGGCAAAACAAAAAAAGTATGACAAAAAACATAACAGTAAATTACAAATTTATAAAAACATCGGAGATAAAACAATTAATACAAGATAATCAACAGGAACAAGATATAACCGATATATATATAGTAGATGATATTGAGCAATTACAAAGAGAATATGGTAGTTTAATAAATACCGGAATTAAAGTTGATGGACAAAGTATATTTAAAATAAAAATAAATAATATGTTGTTTTATGGAACGATAAACAATGTTTCGATTATACAAATAGTAAAAGCCATAAATGAAACTGAACAATTTAAGAAAGATCTTAAATCTTTATTATCAATAAATGGACAAATAGAAATAGATGGTATTATCAGAAGAAACGAAAACGGAATAGAAATAAATGATGGAATATTGGAAATCGGAGAAATGGAATTACACGGTAAAACTCAACAACAAATAAATGAATTTATTATGTCAACTTTGAAATTAAAGAAAACTATCGGTATTATGTATAGTCAAAAAACAATAATAGATTTGAAAAAAATGACAAATACAGAGTTACTAAAAGCAATAGAAAACGGAAGAGCAAGAAAAGTAATAACTGAAGAACAATATAACAAACTACAATTAAGTAAAGAAAAGATATCGAAGCTTAAAGAGAATGGAATAGAAATATATGTAGCAAATAATGAAATAATTTTGGATTATATGCAAAACGGAATATCAGGGCAAATAATAAGAGAAAACGGAAAACCGTATATTTATGATTACTATACTATGGATAAAACCGAATTAGAAGAAATAACGGAACAGGAAGGTTTAATAAATTTTGAACAAAAGCTTTTAAACAGTGAGAATTTAATAATGATAGATATAGAAATATTAAAAAAGAATTTTCAAGGCAGCAATCCTATAGAAGCTTTTTCAAAGTTGGGAGCATTAACCGGAAAAATAAAAATGACAATAGGATTTGGAAATATTAAATTAAAAGATATAGAAAATGTAGGATATAATATAAATTTTGATAATATACCGGAAATAAATAAAACAGATATTCAAAAATTAATAAAAGCAAGCAATAAAGAAGAAATAATAAATATAATAGGACAGAATAATGAATTTGCAATAATATTAATAAATTTAAAAGAAGAAAATGTTAATAGATTTAAAGAATTGATAATAGAAAGGATATTAACAAAACAAATATTAACGGATACGGCAACAGCAATAGAAGGAATAGAACTGCAAGATAAAAACTTAGAAATAATGTTAGGGAAAATGTTGTTAAGACAAATAAATTATATCGACAAAGAGACAGTAAAAACAGAACTTATTTCTGAAAGAAAGTTAATAAAAATATTAGAGAAATTAAAAGAATTGGATAACAAACAGGAATCAAAAGAAACTCTAGAACAACAAATATTGGTAAATACAATAATTAATTTAATATTATATGATGGTCAAAGAGTAAAGGGTAAACAAATACAAGAACAAACTATTATAAGTGATATTTCAAATTATAAAGTAATGTTGGCTGCCGCTTAAAATTATTTATCTTTTTCAATAAAATTCAGTTAAAATTTAAATTAATTTTCTGCTTGACTATTGAATATCAATTTTATATACTTTTTTGACGACAAAAATATAAAAATCAATTGCTATATTTTTATTGTAAATTATAATAATTTAAGTTATCCACAGTTGTGGATAACTTTGGGGATAAAATGGAAGTTTCTATTATAGATGCATGGAAAAAGGTTGTGGATAACTTAACATTATCCTTAGGCCAGGCTTCGGTAAGTTTGTGGTTTAAAGGTGTAAAACCTGTTTCTTTAAATGAAAATATTTTTACAATTTCGGTACCAAACAAGTTTTTTTCTGATTGGATAGAAAAAAATCAACAGTTTAATATTGAACAAAATTTAAAAGGAACTTATTCTAAAGATATAAAATTAGAATATCAAATTGAAAAAGATCTTTCTGATGAAATATCAAAAGTTCCTGTTATACCTATACATAATGAAACACCTGTACCATCAATAATAAAAGATCAACTTAATCCGAAATTTACATTTGAAAGATTCATTATAGGAAATTCTAATCAATTTGCTTCCGGATGTGCCGTAGCTGTTACAAAAAATCCAGGAAAAGAATTTAATCCTTTATTTATATATGGCGGTGTAGGTCTCGGTAAAACACATTTAATGCATGCTATAGGAAACGAGTTAAAGAAAAATTTTAAAAATTTTAGAATATTATATGTACGTTGTGAAACATTTGTATCTGATTTTATTGAAGCTATAAGATTTCAAGAAAAAATGCCTGAATTCAAGAATAAATACAGAAATCTTGATTGTCTTTTAATAGATGATATCCAATTTCTTACAAAGAAAGCCGAAAGATCGCAAGAAGAATTTTTTAATATTTTTAATATATTAAAGGATAGCGGTAAACAAATAGTTATTGCATCTGATAGACCTCAAGATAAATTGGAAGTTGAAGAAAGATTAGTTTCAAGATTTAAATGGGGTAATACAGTCGATATACAAAAACCGGATTTAGAAACAAGAATAGCAATATTAAAGAAAAAAGCAGAAGAAGAAGGTTCTTCTGTTCCTGAAGATATTATAGTATTTATAGCTACTCAAATAAAATCCAACATTAGAGAATTGGAAGGAACATTATTAAGAGTTACATCTTTT
>JAFXOB010000102.1 GCA_017529005.1 Elusimicrobiota bacterium | reverse complement strand
TATGTGTTTTCGGTTTGATTTTCGGTTTTGTACAGTACAAATCAATCAAAAACTTACCGGTTCACAAATCTATGTTGGAAGTTTCCGAATTAATATATGAAACTTGCAAAACATACCTTATAACACAAGGTAAATTCATTATTATATTGGAAGTTTTACTTGCAATAATAATAGCAGTTTATTTTGCAAATACAGGTTTTGCTTTTTATAAAATAGCTATAATTATTCTTTGCAGTATTATAGGTATTTTGGGAAGTTATACAGTTGCTTGGTTCGGTATGAGAATTAACACATTTGCAAACTCAAGAGCTGCATTTGCAAGTTTAAAAGGTAAACCTTTCCCAACATTTGCAATTCCTTTAAAATCAGGTATGTCTATCGGTATGTTACTTATCAGCATTGAACTTTTTGTTATGCTTATAATTTTGGTATTTATTCCAAGAGAACTTGCAGGTCCTTGCTTTATCGGTTTTGCAATCGGTGAATCATTAGGTGCTTCAGTACTTAGAATTGCAGGCGGTATATTTACAAAAATTGCCGATATCGTTTCGGATTTAATGAAAATCGTATGCAATATTAAAGAAGATGATGCAAGAAACCCGGGTGTTATTGCCGATTGTACAGGTGATAATGCCGGTGATTCTGTTGGACCTACAGCAGACGGTTTCGAAACTTATGGTGTTACCGGTGTTGCTTTAGTAACATTTGTTGTACTTGCAGTTAAAGATCCTGTTAACCAAGTTAAACTTCTTGTTTGGATATTTGTAATGAGACTTATAATGTTACTTGCAAGTGCAATCTCTTATTGGATAAACGGTGCATTGGCAAAATCAAAATACGGCAATGCAGATAAAATGAACTTCGAAGAACCTTTAACATCATTAGTATGGATTACATCTTTTGTTTCCATAGCTTTAACATTCATAGTTTCTAATCTTATAATAGGTGATTTGGCAAATGGTCTTTGGTGGAAACTTTCAGTAATTATTACTTGCGGAACAATAGCAGGTGCCGTAATTCCTGAAGTTGTAAAAATATTTACATCAACATCCAGTTCTTTTGTTAAAAACGTTGTTAATTCATCTAAAAACGGTGGAGCTTCATTGAATATTTTAGCAGGTTTAACATCAGGTAATTTCAGCGGTTACTGGATGGGTATGGTTATAATATTCCTTATGGCAATAGCTTACGGAATAAGTTCTTTAACAGGTTTTGATATTATGGGACACCCTGCAGTATTTGCTTTCGGTCTTGTTGCTTTCGGATTCTTAGGTATGGGACCTGTAACAATAGCTGTTGACTCTTATGGACCGGTTACAGATAATGCTCAGTCAGTTTATGAATTATCATTAATTGAAAATATTCCTAATATTAAAGAAGATATTAAAAAAGATTTCGGCTTCGAGCCAAACTTTGATAAATCTAAAATAACATTAGAAGAAAATGATGGTGCAGGAAACACATTTAAAGCAACAGCAAAACCTGTATTAATAGGTACAGCAGTTGTTGGTGCAACCACCATGATATTCTCCATTATATTTACATTGATGGCAGCAAACGGAGAAAGTGCAGTAGCTTCTTCATTATCATTGTTACATGCTCCTTTCTTGTTAGGTTTGATTGCAGGTGGTGCAGTAATTTATTGGTTTACCGGTGCTTCTAACCATGCTGTTACAAGCGGTGCTTATAAAGCTGTTGGATATATTAAAGACAACATTAAACTTGATGGTGTAACAAAAGCTTCTACTGAACAAAGTAAAGAAGTTGTTAAGATTTGTACACAATATGCTCAAAAAGGTATGTGGAACTTGTTCTTGGTAATATTCTTCTCAACAATAGCTTTTGCATTTATCGAACCATATTTCTTTATAGGTTATTTAATATCTATAGCATTATTCGGTTTATTCCAAGCAATATTTATGGCAAATGCCGGTGGTGCATGGGATAATGCAAAGAAAATCGTTGAAGTTGATATGAGAGAAAAAGGTTCAGAACTTCACAAAGCAACAGTTGTAGGTGATACGGTTGGAGATCCTTTTAAAGATACTTCTTCAGTAGCTTTGAACCCGATTATTAAGTTTACAACATTGTTCGGTTTGTTAGCTTTGGAACTTGCATTGACTTTAACAAACCCGGTAGCACATATAGTTTGTGCAGCAATTTTCTTTGTAATTTCAATAATATTTGTAGTTAGATCATTTACAAGTATGTTAATAAAATAAGTTAAATGGTTAGTTGAAAAAAAACAGCAGGTATCTTAAGATACCTGCTGTTTTTTTGTTATTAGATTAAAAGATTTTATAATAATCTGGACTTTTTGATATAATTAAATAAGTTTTGGTAATAATTATGTCAATGATAAAAATATCTAATTTAACTTTTAATTATGATGCACATCCGGATTATATTTTTAGAGATGTTTCTTTTTCTATTGATACTAATTGGAAATTAGGGTTTATCGGTAGAAACGGAAAAGGAAAAACAACATTTTTAAATTTGTTATTAGGTAAATACGAATACACCGGCTCCATAAAATCGGATGTTAATTTTGATTACTTTCCTTTTGAAATAAGTGATAAAAATTTAACTTCATATGAAATTGCCCAAAACCATGACCTTTTATATGAGCAATGGAAATTTGAGAGAGAAATATCTTTGTTGGATATCACCAATATATTAGATAGACCTTTTAATACGTTAAGCAGAGGTGAACAAACAAAAATATTACTTGCAATATTATTCTCAAAAGAAAATAATTTTCTTTTAATAGATGAACCGACAAATCACTTAGATATAAATGCAAGAATTTCGGTAACAAAATATTTAAATAGAAAAAAAGGATTTATATTAGTTTCACATGACAGAACATTTCTGGATAATTGTATTGATCATGTTTTATCCATTAACAGAGCTACTATTGATGTAGTAAAAGGTAATTTTACATCTTGGTATGAAAACAAAACCAGACAAGATAATTTTGAATTACATGAAAATGAAAAATTAAAAAAAGATATTTCCAGATTACAAGAATCTGCCAGAAAAACGTCTGAATGGTCTAATAAAGTGGAAAAATCAAAATATACTATGGCTTGGGACGGAGCAATAGATAAAGGTTTTATAGGTAGCAAAGCAGCTAAGATGATGAAACGATCAAAGAGTACACAAAAGAGAATGGAAAAAGAATCAGAAGAAAAATCAAAGTTATTAAAAAATATTGAAGTTATGGAAGATTTGAAATTAAGTCCGTTGCCAAATAGGAAAGGTCATTTAATTGAAGTAAATAACTTAAGTATCTCATATGATGGCAGGAAAATATTATCTAATATAAATTTTTGCTTGGATGATGGTGACAGATTACAATTAAAAGGTAAAAACGGCAGTGGCAAATCCAGTATCATTAAATTAATATTAAGAAAAGACTTATCTTATAATGGAAAAATATATCTTCAAAGTAATTTGAAAATATCATATGTATCACAAGAAACTTCAAATTTATCAGGGAATTTAAAAGAATATATTTATATAAATAATATTGATGAAACTTTATTTAAAGCTATATTAAGGAAAATGGATTTTGAACGTGAACAATTTAACAAACCGATTGAAAGTTTTAGCGAAGGACAGAAAAAGAAAGTATTATTAGCTAAAAGTATATGTGAACAAGCTAATATATATATTTGGGATGAACCGTTAAATTATATTGATATTTTTAGTAGAATGCAGATAGAAAAATTAATTGACAAATATCATCTGACAATGATATTTGTGGAACATGATGAAACATTTGGAAATAAAATAGCTAATAAGATATTAGATTTAGATAAAATATAAATTATCGTTTAAACTCTCTTAAAGAATTTTTCTAAATCGGATAGTGTTAATGTGTAAACGGTAGGTCTTCCGTGTGGGCATGTCCATGGCATTTTACAAGCAAAAAGTTCTCTTAACAAAGATTTTGCCTGTTGTTCGTAAATTTTGTCACCTGCTTTAATGCTTGTTCTGCAAGAAGCTCGTATAATCTTTTCTTTTATTTGTTCAACATCCGTAGTTTTTTCTTCTTCCAAAAAGCTAACTAAAACATCTATTATTTCAATAAAATTTACATTATTCCCTAAAAGGGCAGGATATGATGTTAATCTAAAACTGTTATCTCCGAATTCTTCAACATCAAACCCTAAATTTTTGAATGTATCTAAATTATTTTTTAATAACATAGCTTTTGATTTTTGCAGTTCAAAGACATCCGGTATTAAAAGTTGTTGTATTTTTAAATTTTTTTGTTCCAACTGATTTGAAAACATTTCATACCTTACTCTTTCTTGTGCAGCATGTTGGTCTATTATATAAAAGTTTTTATCTTTTTCCACCAAAATATACGTATCAAAAATTTGTCCAACAAACTTAAAATTGTCTTGTCGCAATAAATCAGTTTGTTTAAGTTCTACAGAAGAATTTTGTGAAGGTACAACTGCTTCTTCTTTATTTATTATCGGTGTTTGATAAACGGATTTATAATCTTCAACTCTAAACTGCCTTGACGGATATCTTATTCCACCATAACCGCCGCTATGTTTGTAAGATGACGGAACAGAAACAGTACTCGTAGTATTATTTGAAACAGCATCGTTTTGAATATTTATTATATTTGCAGGAGCATCCGACTCTAACGAATTTTTAATAAAAGAATAGAAAAGTTCATACATCTGGTTTTCTTGTACAAACTTTATTTCTCTTTTTGTAGGATGAACATTTATATCTATATCGGACGGATTAGTTTTTAAGAATAATATTATTCCAGGATGTCTTCCTATAGGTATTGCTTCTTTAGATGCCTGATATATTGCATGTATTAACCATTTAGGATAGTTTACACATCTTCCGTTAACAAATAAATACTGCATATTTTTTTGCGGAAAAGAGTTTTGTCTTGTTGTAATATATCCGTCTATTTCAACTTTCGGATGACGAAAAGAAATATGTTTTAATTTTTGAGAAATATTTTTACCTAACACATCTTCTATTCTCTGTAACTTTGAATCGGTTTTATGATAATCGGATACAACTTTTCCATCTGAAACTATCTTTAAATTTATATCGTTTCTTACAAGAGCTATTTCATCTAAACAGCTTATAATTTTTGCTTTTTCCGTTATATCACTTTTTAAAAATTTTTCTCTTGCAGGTGTATTAAAAAACAAGTTTCTTACTTCTACTGTTGTTCCGTAAGCTCCTGCCCAAGGCTGCATTTCAGGTTTTGATTCTCCGTTCATTGACAACTGCCAACCGGAACTTTCTCCTTTTTGCTGAGTTTTCATTGTAAACATTGAAATCGAAACAATTGATGGTAATGCTTCACCTCTGAAACCTAATGAAAAAATATTTGAGAGGTCATCAAAATTTGTTATTTTACTTGTTGCGTGTCTGCAAACAGACATTTGTAAATCGTCCTTATTCATTCCGCAACCGTTATCACAAACAGAAATGAGTTTTTTACCGGATTTTTCTATTTCTACAGATATTGTAGTAGCTTTTGCATCAAGAGCATTCTCAACCAATTCTTTTACAACATTCAGAGGCCTTTCAACAACCTCACCTGCAGAAATTTTATTTATTGTATTTTCGTCTAATATTTGTATCGGCATTTTATTTTATTTTTAATTTTTTTTCACAAAAATTGAAATAACTGCATTCTTTACTGCAAACATCCAATGCACCAAGTATAATTTTATTTTCACAATCATTATAATCAATTGCCAACTTATTTATTTTTTTTGCATCTGTTGCACTAATACTGGTAAACTTAATTGCAATTTCTCTAACAATAGCTTTTGTCTGTACAGCTCTTACTACTTCACCGAAAATAGGTTCCGTTTCAAGAGGAGGATAATCGAACAAAAGGCAAACCTGAGAACCTAAAGGTAAATCTGCATAAATCAACAAAAGTAATCCGCCTGCGGATAAATTGATTATTAAACCCTTAAAGAAACCTCTATCCGTAGAAACAAAGAGTTCTTTTGCCACATTTTTTATTATAGGCAATCTCGAATATTTTCTTCTGTTCTGCATACAAACCCCAATATTATTTTTTATATTTATCTTTCCATTCAGATAACAACTTCAACGCATCTATAGGTCTTAAACTATCTACATCCAACTTACTTAATTCTATCAAAATTTCAGGCTCAATTGAAGTAAAAAGATTAGGTTGTTGTATTTCCGTCTCAAATTTAGAAAAATTTTTGTGTAAGTTTTTTTCCAAACCATTTAATATTTCATAAGCTCTTTTAGTTACTTTATAAGGAAGTCCTGCAATTTTTGCGACATGTATTCCGTAAGATTTATCTGCAGCACCGTCAACAATTTTATGTAAAAATATAACATTTCCGTTCCATTCTTTTACATCAACACTTTTATTTATTATACCGTTTTTATTTGCAAGCGATGTAAGTTCAAAATAATGTGTAGCAAATAAAACTTTTGCACCTTTGTTATTTTTGTTAGACATATCAGAAAAAGATTCTATTATTGCCCAAGCAATAGACATTCCATCATAAGTTGATGTTCCCCTTCCAACTTCATCAAGAATTATCAAACTTTTATCAGTATATTGATTTAAAATATTTGCTGTTTCGGACATTTCAACCATAAATATTGATTCCCCGCCGGCTAAATTATCACCGGCACCTATTCTTGTAAATATTCTGTCTACTATTCCTATTTCTGCATAACTGCAAGGAACAAAAGAGCCGATTTGTGCCATTATAACTATCAATGCTGTTTGCCTTAAATATGTCGATTTACCGGACATATTCGGACCTGTTATAATCATAACTCTATCGGTAGTATCGTTTAAATTTATATCATTTGCTACAAAGTTACCGCTCTTTAAAATTTGTTCCACCACAGGATGTCTTGCATCTTTTAAAACTAAATTCTTACTGCTTGATATTTGAGGACAACAATAATTATACTTTATTGCATTGTCGGCAAAAGATAAATATATATCAAGTTCTGCTATTTGTGCAGATAAATTTAATATATAATTTGAATATGTTGCTATTTCTTGTCTTAAAGAAACAAAAATTTCCGTTTCCAATTTTATAATTTTATCTTGTGCGGAAATTATTTTTTCTTCGAGAGTTTTTAATTCTTGCGTGATGTATCTTTCGGAATTAGTAAGAGTTTGTTTTCTTATATACTCTGCAGGAACCAAATGGACATTCGATTTTGTAACATCTATATAATAACCGAAAACAGAAGTATACCCGATTTTTAATGTATTTATTCCGGTTTTTTCTTTTTCCTTTATTTCCAAATCGGATATATATTTTTTAGCATCCTTACTTAAAATTCTATATTCATCCAATTCTTGCGAAACTCCGCTTTTTATTACATTCCCGTCTTTTAACAATATCGGTGTTTCCGGTTCTATATAATTTTCTATTTTGTTTATTATATTTACAGCAATACTTTGATTCTTATTATTATCGAAAAAATATGATATTGTTTCTAATTTTTTACAAATATTACTTATTATTTTTAAAGAATCTTTTAAAGACAGCAACTCTTTCGGATTTGCTCCTCCGCTTACAATTCTTGATACAATTCTATCCAAATCACAAACAGATTTTAAATCTTGTCTTAATTCTTCTTTTAAAGAAGTATTTTCAACAAATATTTTTGTTTTACTTTGTCTGTTTGTAATTTCGGAAACATTTAATAATGGTTTTATTAACCAATTTCTCAAAAGTCTTGCACCCATAGGAGTAGTTGTTGAATCTATTGAATCAAGCAAAGAACCCTCTTGTTTTAATGTTGCCAATGATCTTAATATTTCTAAGTTCTTTATTGCAACAGAATCTAAAACCATAAAATCATTATTTTCTATGTATTTTATATTTTGTAATATTGATATCGTCTGAGGTTGATTTTCCTGAATATAAACAAAAATTGATCCTACTGCAGAAATAATATCCGGCTTGTCTGCAATATTAAAATGTGATAATGATTGAACATTTAAAGTTTTCTTTATAAAACTTTCACAATACTTACTATCAACATAAATATCTTTTACCGGTGAAGCCAATATTTCAAATTTTTGTAATACAGCTTGCAATTTTTCATTTAAAGAATCTTTTTGTGAAATTATTATTTCATTAGGTTTATATTTTGTAATTTCGTTTTCCAAATTTGATAAGCTTGATCTGTATGTAAAAAAATCACCTGTAGAAATATCACTGATTGCTACTGCAACATTTCTTTCCATACTATCTAAAATTATAGACATTAAAAAATTATTTTGTTTTGAATCCAAAAGATTATCTTCCAATATCGTACCCGGAGTTATAACTCGTACTACGCCCCTTTTTACTATACCTTTTACCGAAGCAGGATCTTCAAGTTGTTCGCAAATTGCTATTTTAAAACCTGCCTTTACAAGCTTTCTTATATAGTTGTTTACGGAATGATATGGAACTCCGCACATAGGAGTAGTTTGTCTTTTAGTAAGTATAACTTCTAATATTTTATGTGCTTTTATTGCATCATCACCAAACATCTCATAAAAATCACCCAATCTAAAAAATAATATTACATCCGGATATTTTGCTTTAATATTTAAGTATTGCTGCATTAATGGTGTAACTTGATTCGTATCTTTTTTTACTGTTGACATATTCTACTGTTTAACCTTACTTATTAAAATATTTAAGTATACTGTATATTTTATCAATTTTTGAAACATAATTTTGAGTTTCTTTAAACGGCATTTCTTCGGAATCATATTCAATAATGGGATTTTCTTGTTGCCATTTTTGAACATTTCCGAGACCGGCATTATATGAAGCCAAAACTAAATTTATATTATTATTAAACATATCCGACAATATTTTAACATAATAAACACCTATCTTTATATTAAGTTTAGGTTCATACAATTTTTCTTCGCTATAATTATCAATATTTAAATATTTTTCTGCAATTTCTTTTGCTGTCGGCGGCATAATTTGCATAAGTCCTATTGCACCTTTTTTAGATTTTGCTTTCGGATTAAAATTTGATTCTACTTTTATAACGGAAGTTATAAGCAACGGATCTACATTGTATTCTTTACTATATTGTTCTATTAAAGGATAAAATTTTAATGCTTTATTTATATTAAAAATAATATAACTAAACATTATAATTACACCAGCTAAACATAATCCCAAAAATATTTTAAAAATCTTCATCTTTGTAAAATTCCTGACATACTGTTAGGCAAAACTTTTGTTATCTTCACATTAACAATTTCACCCGTTAACTTTTCTTTAGTATCAAAAAACACTTTTATATTTTGACTGTTTCTTGCTTCTGCAACACCATTATTAACTTTTTCAACCAACACTTCAACTGTTTCATTTATATATTTTTCATTTATATTTTTAGAAATAATATTTGAGTCTTCCAACAACAAAACATGTCTTTTTTTTATTATATCCAAAGGAACATTGCCCTTTAATTTTGCAGCAAAAGTTTTCGGTCTGGGCGAATATTTGAATATAAAAAGCCCGCCAAATTGTAATTGTCTTGAAGCATTGAAAGTATCTTGAAAATCTTGATCTGTTTCGCCCGGAAAACCTATTATAATATCACTTGTGATATTTATATCCGGTATCTTATTTTTTATTTTTTCATATAAAGTTTTATATTGTTCATAAGTATATTTTCTGTTCATTGCTTTTAAAATATTATTCGAACCGGACTGTAACGGCAAATGAATATGTTTACATATCTTGTTATTTATAGCTATTTCTTCTATAAGTTCATCCGAAAAATCTTTAGGATGATTAGTCATAAATCTTATTCTTGTAACTTTATCTATTTGAGATATTTTTTGTAATAATTGTGTAAAATTAACTCCGCTATAATTATAAGAATTAACGTTTTGTCCTAACAAAATTATCTCTTTTATACCATCATCACAAGCTTTATTTACCTCTTTTATTATTTCATTATAATCTATACTAACTTCCGGACCTCTGACATGCGGTACTATACAATATGAGCAAAAATTACTGCAACCTCTCATTATGGTTATATATTTAAAAACTTCCCTGTTTTCCTGTTTATTCTCATTTACTTCCGTTTCTTTAGGAACATATTTTGTTACAGTTTGTGAAAATGAATTTATATCTTTTGCTCCCAAAACAAAATCCACATATTTACATCTTGTTTTTATTTCTTTAGCGGCATATTGAGCCATACAACCTGTAACGCCAATAATCAAATTAGGATTTATTTCTTTTTGTTCTTTAAGTCTGCCAAGCAAAGAATATGCTTTGTGTTCCGCAGAAAATCTAACCGAACAAGTATTTACAATCACAAAATCTGCCAACAAAATATCATTTGTTTGTATACAACCATATTCCGATAAAATTTCCGCCATTTTTTCGGAATCATTAACATTCATTTGACAACCGATAGTTTCTATATAAAATTTCATTTTTACTCTATAATCATGCCATACTCATATTCTATAGTACATAACTCTTTATTGCATACAACCGGTTTATCAAAAAACTTAAAATTTTTATCGGTTATATTACCCATAGGTTCTTCTCTATATCTCGTACATCTGTTAACCGTTCCATCCGGCCATATACAAACAGAATCCTTTCCGCTTCTGCATAATTTGCCCTTTGGAGATTTCAGTCCCAATCTATACTCATTTTTAATTATTGTGTTATCCAATATAAGTTTTTTATCTTCATTGTCATTTATTATTTTTTGTCCTTTTGAATTGTCAGTATTTTTTATCTTACCGTTTTCAATATCAAAACCTTCATCTCTTAACGGATGAATCATTAAATCAACACCTATTTTTTCAAGTTCTTTTTTATAATAAGGAATATTTTCCATTTGTTTTTTATATGCAACATATGCAATGGCATTATTATCTAAATATTTTTTAGCAAATTTAACTTTTTCATAAAAAGTATCAAAAGCCATAAAAGAAGGATGAAAAGTAGCAAATATTTTTAAATTAGTTTCAGAAATATCAGGTATTAATCTTTGCGGTTCCCACGAAAAATTTGTACATATAACACAAATATTTTTTTTTGACAAATATTTAACAATATCAAAAAAACCCGGATATAAACTCGGTTCGCCGCCAGATAAACTTATTATACATTTGCCGTATTTATTATTTATTCTGTCCCAAATTTTTATCCATTCATTAACAGATAATTTTAAATCTTTATTTGAGACATCTCTCCAAACAAAACAATAAGGACATCTAAAATTACATTCGTATCCCATTGTCCACCCTATTATTTTATAATTGTTTGGATTTTTGTTATTCATTTTCGTTAGCTATTTTTAACAAATATTTAGTATATACGGAGTTTAAATGTTTAGCTTGTTCCAATAATTGCCTTTTATTTATAAAACCTCTTTTATATGCAATTTCTTCCAAACAACCTACCATTATTCCTTGTCTTTCTTCTATTGTTCTTATAAATAAAGAAGAATCCAATAACGAATTATACGTTCCCGCATCAAGCCAAGCAAAACCTCTGCCCAAGAGTTCCACCGATAACTTTTTCTTTTTTAAATAAATTTTATTTATATCGGTAATTTCAAGTTCACTCCTTGCGGAAGGTTTTATTGTTTTTGCTATTCTGACAACAGAATTATCATAAAAATATAATCCCGGAACAGCCCAATGAGATTTTGGATTTTTAGGCTTTTCTATAAGAGATATCGGCTTTTTATTCTTATCAAGTTCCACTATACCATATCTGCAAGGATCTTCCACATAATAGCCGAAAATTGTTGCTCCAGATTTTCTTTTTTTCACTTTATTTAATGTTTCGGAAAATCCATGACCGTAAAAGATATTATCTCCCAATATTAAAGCAACATTATCTTTTCCTATAAACTTTTCACCGATAATAAATGCTTCCGCAAGTCCGTTAGGATGCTCTTGTTCGGCATAAGAAATATTTATTCCCAAGTTATTACCGTTACCGAACAAATCTTTTAATCTCGGCAAAGTCGCGGAATTTGATATTATTAATATATCTTTTATTCCTGCAAGCATTAAAACAGAAAGAGGATAATATATCATAGGTTTATTATAAACAGGCAACAATTGTTTGGAAATAGTTGATGTTATCGGATAAAGTCTCGTGGCTTTTCCACCGGCAAGAATAATACCTTTAGTTTTCATTTATTTCTCCCTTTAAAATATTCTATAGTTTCCAACAAACCTTGTTTCAAATCAATTCTTGGTTGCCATTTTAATATTTTTTTTGCTTTTGATATATCCGGTCTTCTTTTTTTAGGATCATCTTCCGGTAAGGATTTATAAATTATTTTAGATTTACTGTTTGTTAGTTTTATGATGGTTTGTGCTATTTCTTTTACTGTCATTTCATTAGGATTACCGATATTTACCGGAGTATGCTCCTTTGATAACAAAAGTTTATATATCCCGTTAATTAAATCGGACACATAACAAAGACTTCTCGTTTGTGTTCCTTTGCCGAAAACAGTAACCGGTTTGTTTTTTAATGCCTGATTAATAAATTGAGGAACAACTCTACCGTCATTTGCATTCATTCTCGGACCATAAGTATTAAAAATTCTTACTATTTTTGTATCAATACCATAAACTCTATGATAGTTCATAATTAAAGCTTCAGAAAATCTTTTTGATTCATCGTACATACTTCTTTTACCTATAGGATTAACATTACCCCAATAAGTTTCCTCCTGAGGATTAACAAAAGGATCTCCATAAACTTCACTTGTAGAAGTAAACAAAAATTTCGCTTTGTTTTTTCTTGCCAATTCCAATAAATTATATGTTCCGTATGAACCCACCAATAATGTTTCTATTTTATATTTATCATAAAATATAGGACTTGCTATTGAAGCAAAATTTATAATACAATCAAACTTTTCTTTTATTGAAAAATTTTTGATTATATCTATCTTTTTAAACTTAAAATTCTTATTTTTTAAAAGATGATTGATATTTTCTTTTTTACCGGTAATTAAATTATCTATACAAAAAACTTTGTGACCTTTATTTATTAACAAATCACAAAAATGAGAACCTAAAAAACCTACTCCACCCGCTAACAAAACATTCATATTGTATTCTCCTAATAAATACTTTGTTATTATATAAATTTATGATACAAATGACAAAAAAAATCACTTTATGATTTTTTATTGAAAGGTTGAATAATTTAACGGTTGAAAAGTTTAACGGCAACGACAAGTTATGAGATTATTGGATTATAAGTAATTTTGTAATTATCGCTAATTATAAATTATACATTGTAAATCGATTTATAATGGTACCAAGTGAGAATCCCAACCACCAAGTTCGGCTTCATTATACTTGTAAATCGGTGTTTCTTTATTTAATGGTTCTGTGACCATTTTCCTTGTAGTTTCCGCTGCATAATAAGCAGCATAGGCTATACCGATTATACTACAAACTTGACCTATTGCAGGAATAGCATTAACATCTTCTATTATATTATAAAAAACAAACAATTGCTGTGCTATCATAGGTGATAATAATGCTGCAACAATATAAGACAATCCTGTGCTTGTATTTTCTTTTGCAGGAAACATTTCCCCTTTACTATTATACAAAGCTGCCGAACCTAAACTATATAATATCGGCATATCAACACTAAAAACTTTTCTAAATAGCGGATAAATTTCATCTTTTGAATGTGTTTTTATACCGATAGCTACTAATTTTTTATCATAAAAATCATCGTTTTGAACATACCAAGATATTTTATCCTTCATATATTGCTTAGGTAAAACTATGTGATAGTGTTTTGCTTTGAAATCTATACAATAGTTTTGTGTTTTATAGTAAGTTATACCTTTAGAGTTTCTTTTTATACCTAACCAAACTTCAGGATCAATTATGTTATAATTTAAAAAATTTGTTCCTTTAGCATATCTTGAAGGTACAATAAAAACTCTACAATCTTTGCTCGGAATTTTTTCCATTAATAAAATAGATTGAACCATATAATTTTTTAATAACAAATCTTGGAAACTCTGTATTGAATTTACAAGCTTTTTCATTTTCAAAACACCGCTATATTTTTCATTTACGGCAAAACCTGCCTTAGGACAATAATAATCACAAAACGGTCCGGGTATCATAGATCCTCCAACTTTATCGGTAGAAAAAGACGGAAACATTGCTATTGCAGGATATGATGCCGCAGATAAAACGTTTGCCATCAAATTATTTGTAGCACCTAATAAATTTAATGTTCTTGCCTGCAAATTTGCAACGGATATTACGGTATTATCAACATAATTTTGCAATACCATTTTATCTCTTAAAAGTTTGGCAATATTTATTAACATAGCCCAACTTAATATCAGTATTAACGACATCACAAGCATGTATGGTAATACTTGACCTTTTTTATTGTTCATATTTGGAAAACTCTTTTGCATTTGGATATGCTTTATTATAAAAATCTTCGTCCGGAGATTTTATCATTCTTGCTCTTGCAGATTGTTCCCTGTAATACAGAGAATTAAAAAATCTGCCAAACATAATTTTTACATAATAACCTACTTTTACATTATGTTTATTTATTTGTTTATTACTATGATCTACAATTTTGTTACCCAGAATATTTTCGTCCCAATGTGTGGTTTTATAATTCAATATACTTTTAGAATTTAACATATACGGTGTTAGAAAATTTGATATGGTTTGTTTTGCCGTTTCGGAAATATTTTTACTTTTTGTTACAACTATTTTTCTTGTAGCAGAAAACGCACTATAGTTCAAATACATATCATCCACAACAATAATACAAACTTGAATTACTACAAACATTAAAACGGTTATAATACAAGCAATAATAAATCCTTCTAAAAAAGATTGCCCTTTATTGTTAAAACAAAACATTTGATACTCCAACAATAAAGGATATAAACTCAAACTTATGTTTCCAAGCAAGTATAAAAAGTTTTATCATACCGTAACTTGCAATAAACATAATAAGAGTAAACAAAACATACTCTACCATAGCTTGACCTAATTTATTATTTACAATTCCGTGAAAATTTTTCATTGTTCTATAATCTTTGGAGTAACAAAAATTAAAACATTTGTTTTGTTATCTTTTATTTTTGTGTTTTTGAACAATGTTCCAAGTAACGGAATATCCGAAAGGATAGGAACACCAGATGTCGTTTTATCTTTATAGTTTTCTATAAGGCCGGCAATAACTATGGTCTGCTGATTTTTTAATACAACACTCGATCTTGCCTGTCTTTTGGCTATATTTGGAAGACCTTGCACGGCATTTGCCCAATCAAGTCTTGAAAGTTCCGTTTCTATAATTAAATCTATTTTGTTATCGGCTAAAATTTTAGGAATAATTTCAGTAATAATTCCATACTCTTTCCATTCAACATTACCACCGGAAACACCGGACACAGCTATAGGAAATTCTCCTCCAACCAAAAATCTTGCTTTTGTTCCGGACTTTGTCAGAAGTTTAGGATTAGACAAAACTTGTGCAGAACCACTTTCCTGTAAAAGTTTTAATTTTGCACTTAAAGGTGTGTATCTCACCCAATCGTTAAATTCTACAAGTGACGGATAAACGGTATTACCTTCACCGCTTGTAACGAAAAGTTCTCCTGTAGATATTTCATCTACCCACTTTATACCATACTCTTTGGCTTTATTATTGTTTATTTCGGTTATTTCTATAGATATTTCTACCAATTGTTCCGCAAAGATAGAGCAAGAAATAAAAAGCAAAGCTATTAAGGTAATAAGCTTTTTCATTTACTTCTTTGCTCTTTTATAAAAGGGTTTTGGAACAATTGTTATATTTCTAAGATTATTATGAACTTTTACCTGAACAGGTGAACTTTCATCTGTTGAAAAATCTATTAACGCCATACCTATAGCTTTTCTGAATGTAGGTGAAAAACTTCCGCTTGTAACATAACCGATTTTTTTATCGTTCAAATAAATTTCATCATGCGCTCTTGCTATACCACTTTGACAAACAAAAGCTACTATTTTTTTTGAAGGATTATCTTTTATTTTTTCTATTTCAGATTTACCTATAAAATCTTTATTCCAAAATACGGTTTTTATAAAACCTGAATCTATAGGATTAATTTCTTCGGATATTTCGTGACC
>JAFXOB010000014.1 GCA_017529005.1 Elusimicrobiota bacterium | reverse complement strand
TATTTTCTTTTATTCCAAGCTTTTTAGCTGAAGATTTCACATAAGTAAATGCTGCCTGAACAGACTCTTTCATAACATTACCAAGCTGTCCGGTAAGATTCAACATTCCCTTACCTTTCATTTTATTAACTTCAATTGTAAGAGTTTCTCCTCCTACTTCTGTCCAAGCAAGACCTGTAACAACACCTATTCCGTTTTCCGAAATTTTTTCTCTTTCGTAATGCGGAACACCTAAATACTTTTCAACATTTTTATCTGTTATTTTTATACTATCTTTTTTTTCAAGTGCTAACTCTTTAGCAGATTTCCTACAAAGGTTTGCTATTTCTCTATTTAAATTTCTAACACCGGCTTCTCTTGTATAACTTGCTATAACTTCTTTTATTGCACTATCATCTATAGTTAACTCTTCATCTTTTAAGCCGTGATCTTTCATCTGTTTTCTTATAAGAAATTTCTTTGCAATTAAAAGTTTTTCTTCATCCGTATATCCTGAAAATCTTATAATTTCCAATCTATCAAGCAAAGTATTAGGAATATTGTTTAATGTATTTGCAGTTGTTATAAACATAACATCCGATAAATCATAATCAACATCCAAATAATGATCTCCAAATGCATAATTTTGTTCAGGATCCAACACTTCCAACAATGCTGCAGACGGATCTCCTCTCCAATCACTACCCATCTTATCTATTTCATCAAGAATAAATACAGGATTACTTGAACCTGCTTTTTTCATTGATTGAATGATTTTTCCCGGCATCGAACCTATATAAGTTCTTCTATGTCCTCTGATTTCAGCTTCATCTCTGACTCCACCCATAGAAATTCTTACGAAGTTCCTGCCCAAACTTCTTGCAACCGATTTTGCAATTGAAGTTTTACCTACTCCCGGAGGCCCTATAAAACAAAGTATAGGTCCTTTTATTTTCTTAACTCTTGAAAGGACTGCCAAATATTCAATGATTCTTTCTTTAACTTTATCCAATCCGTAATGATCTTCATCCAATATTTCTTTTGCTCTAACTAAATCTAAATTATCTTTAGTCAATTTTTTCCAAGGCAAATCCAACAACCATTCTATATAAGTTCTAATTACGGATGCTTCCGGTGATTGCGGCATCATTTTTTCCATTCTTGATAATTCTTTTTCCGCAACTTTTCTTGCTTCATCGGACATTGAACTTTCTTGTATCTTTGCTCTTAGTTCTTCTATTTCTTTAGAGTTATCATCTTTTTGTTTTAACTCTTTTTGTATAGCTTTCATTTGCTCATTAAGATAATACTCTTTTTGGTTCTTTTCTATTTGATTTCTTACTCTGTTTTGTATTCTTCTTTCTATATTTAAAATTTCAATTTCAGCATTTAAAATTTGAATTATTTTATTTAATCTTTTTAACGGATTAACAGCTTCCAAAATGGCTTGTTTTTCGTTACTCTTTATTGAAATATGAGAAGCTATTGTATCTGCAAGTTTTGAAGGTTCCTGTATATTTGAAACAGAAATTGATATTTCCATAGGCATTCTGGGATTAAGTTTTACATACTGTTCAAACAAAGAAATAGTTCTTCTCATAACAGCTTCAACTTCAGTTGTTTTTTCTATATTCTCATCAAAAATATTTAATCCTACTTCAACATATCCTTTATCGGTAAGTTTAAATTCCGTCCATTCAGCCCTTGCAACACACTCTATTAAAATTTTTAAAGTCCCGTCCGGCATTTTTAACATCTGTAAAACTTCGCAAACAGAACCGATATGATATATATCATCCGGTGTAGGATCTTCTATCTGTAAATTTCTTTGTGTTGCAACAAAGATATATCTTTCGGAAGTCATAGCTTCTTCAAGAGCTCTTATAGATTTTTCTCTACCTACAGCAATAGGTAATACCATTGAAGGGAAAACAACAACATCTCTTACCGGTAACATAGGTAAAATTCTTGGCAAATCATCATTTCTTTTATCATTTAAAGCTTTTTCTATTTGGCTCATGCAATCTCCTTAGAACTATCTTTAAAAATAAATTTTGGTTTTGATTTTTTCTGTATTGTTTCCAAATCTACTACACATTTTGATATTTTATCTTCATGGAACATTTCAAACATTGTTTCCATTAAAATATCTTCTATCATAGATCTTAGTCCTCTTGCACCTGCACCTTTGTTTATAGCTATACTTGCAATCTCTTTTAATGCAGCCTCTTCAAAAACTAAATCTATATGTTCCATAGAAAACATTTTTGTATATTGTTTAACTAACGAATTTTTAGGTTCCGTTAAAATTCTTACCATATCATCAACCGTAAGATGTTCCAAAGTTGAAACAACAGGAAGCCTTCCTACCAATTCCGGAATTAAGCCGTATTTTATCAAATCGTGTGTTTCAACTAACGAAAAAAGTTTATCTTTATTGGCAAGTTTTTCTTCTTTCGTTGCCATTTTTTCATTACTGATAAAACCGATATTCTTCTTATTTAATCTTGCTTCTATAACTTTTTCTATACCGTCAAAAGCTCCGCCGCAAATAAAAAGTATATTTGTCGTATCAACTTTTATACATTCTTGTTGCGGATGTTTTCTGCCGCCCTGAGGCGGAACATTTGCTATTGTACCTTCTATTATTTTTAATAATGCCTGTTGAACACCTTCACCGGAAACATCTCTTGTAATAGACTTATTTTCAGATTTTCTTGCTATCTTATCTATTTCATCTATATATACAATACCACATTGCGCTCTTTGTACATCATAAGAACAATTTTGTAATAATCTAACCAAAATATTTTCTACATCATCACCTACATAACCGGCTTCGGTTAATGTAGTAGCATCGGCTATCGCAAAAGGAACATCTAACATTCTTGCAAGAGTTTGTGCAAGTAATGTTTTACCTGTTCCGGTAGGTCCTAATAATAAAATGTTGGATTTTTGAAGTTCGACATCAGAACCGGACACTTCCGATTTTGTTTGTATTCTTTTGTAATGATTATACACTGCTACAGACAAAACTTTTTTTGCTTGGTCTTGTCCGATAACATAAGAATCTAAAAATTTTTTTATATCTTTCGGTTTTGGTACCGGTTTTATTGTATGTTTAACTTCCGCTTGTTCCAATCTGTTCAAAATATCGTTAGAACTTCTTATACAGTCGGAACAAATTATTGCACCGCCACCACCGATAAATCTCTTACCGCTGGATTTCGGTTTACCGCAAAACAAACATCTTGGTTCTTTTTTTTCGTTGTTGTTATTATTATCTGCCATTATTTTTTACCCGGAATTATAATTTCATCTATCAAGCCATACTCTTTTGCTTCTTGAGCCGACATATAACAATTTCTTTCTGTATCGGCAATAATTTTTTCTCTTGTTTGCCCCGTATGTTTTGCTAAAATATCAGCTAACTTACTTTTTGTTAAAAGTAACTCTTTTGTTTCAACATCTATATCTGTAACTTGACCTGATAATCCCCCACCGTATATTAACGGTTGATGTATCATTATTCTTGAATGTTCCAAAGCATATCTTTTACCTTTAGAACCTGCTGCAAGTAACACTGCCCCAAAAGACATTGCCATTCCCATACAAATTGTAGTTATAGGACTTTTTATATATTGCATTGTATCATATACTGCAAGCCCTGCCGTAACTATTCCCCCGGGCGAATTTATATATAAATTTATATCTTTTGTATTGTCTTCTGCATCTAAATACAACAGTTGTGCAATTAACGCATTTGCAGAATCTGTAGTTACTGCACCTTCTGCACCGCCTACAAAAACTATTCTATCTTTTAAAAGTCTTGAATATATGTCGTAACCCACTGAAGTATTACCGCTTTTATCTATTACTGTTGGTATAAAATTTGGCATTTTTTATCCTCTCAATAAAAACGACTGATTTATATGTTTGTTATTATAACAAATTAAAAACAAATTGCATAGCAATTTGTTGGTTATAATAAATTTAGAAACGACCTAAAAACAAAAAAGCGGACAAGTTAAATAATAACTTGTCCGCTTCTATATAATTTTAATATTTTATTTTACCGGCATATCTTTTTCAGATTCGCTTATTTTTGCATTGTCTAACAAGAACTTAAATATCTTTTCTTCTTTTAAAGATGCTGCTATATTTGCTTTATTTTCTTTAAAATAGTTTTCAACATCTTCTTTTCTTGTAGGGTTAGAATCCAACATTTTTTGTTTTTCATCATCTAATTCTTTATCACTGACTTCAATTTTTTCATCTACACATATACCGTTTAACACATAAGACAATCTAACATTCTTTTCTGCTTCTTCCGCATATTTTTTATCTGAAGCTTCTACTTGTTTTGCTATAAATTCTTCGTTTGCACCCTGGCTCTTCATATAATCGGACATTCTTTTAATCAAATACTTTTTCTGTTGCAAAACTATAGATTCCGGAACATCAAATTTGTTTTTATCTAAAAGATGCTCTATTATTTGTTTTTCAACTTCACCGTTTTGTCTTCTTGTTTCTTCACTTTCTAAAGATTCTCTTATTTTTTTCTTTAAATCGTCAAGATTTTCAAGTCCCATATCTTTAGCAAAATCATCATTAAGTTCAGGTAACTCTTTTTCTTTAACTTCTTCTATTGTTGTTTTAAATACAACTTTTTTACCTGCCAACTCTTTATTCAAATAATCTTTAGGATATTCTATTTCTATATCTTTTGTTTCACCTTTTTTAGCACCTTTTAAACCATCTTTAAAACCTTTCAATGTGTTTTCGGCACCTAAATCTATCATGTGCTCTTTAGCTTTTATTTTTTCTACAGGTTTGCCGTCACAAAAACCTTCATAGTTTACTATAACAAAACTGTCTTTTTTTACTTCGCCTGTTTTAGATACTATAAGTTTTGCATTTCTGTCCAACAAAACATCAAGATTCTTGTTTATATTTACATCTGTTACTTTATATTTTTCTTTTTTTACTTTTATATCTTTATAATCTTTTACCTTTACTTCCGGCTGACATTCCGCTTTAAAAGAATACTTCAATACCTTTCCGAAATCATAATCAAGATTTGTAATAACAGGCATATCTATAGGTGCAAAATTTTCTTTTTCCATTGCAGAAAAAACGGTCTTTTTCACCATATTTTCAATCAATTTTTCTCTTGCAACATCGGAATAGTTTTTCTTAACCATATCCATAGGAACTTTACCGGTTCTAAAACCAGGAATTTTTGCCGTTTGTTGAATTGATTCATAAACCGATTTTAATTCTATATCTGTTTGAGAAGGTTCTATTTCAACTTCCATAGATATTGAACATGGCTTCTTTTCTAAAACTTTTGATTTGAACTCATACTTTTGAGCACTCATGATGACCTCTTATTTTAATTTATAATGTACAATGTATAATTTTTTAAAATTTTCATTTGAAAAGCATAGTTAAAGCCGTTTATAAGTGCTGAAAATTTTAAAGTAAAAAACTATAAATCTTAAAAAGTTTTTTAGTGCGAACATGTTTGAAGAAAAATCCGTTTCATTAGTCCGTTAGGATTTTTCAAGTTGGAGCACGGCTTTAAAATTTTCAAGCGAATGGCTTTTTTTGCTTGAAAATGTAAAATTTTAAAAGAACATTTTTATAGATTCCGTATCAAGTACGGAATGACATACTTTTTAGATTGCCACGCTTCGCTCGCAATGACAAACCTTTAAACTATCGTTAATGCGGATAGAGGGACTTGAACCCCCACACCTTACGGTATATGGTCCTAAGCCATACGCGTCTGCCAATTCCGCCATATCCGCATAAAAACTTACTTAATTTTAGATTATATCATTTTAGTTAGATTTTAGTCAATTTAAAATAGGTTATAAGATTATAGGGTTATAAGGTTATAGGTAAAAAAAACAAAAAGCAATGAGAAAATTTAAAAAATGAAAAAACGGGAAGAAAGTTCTTCCCGTTTTTTATTATTTTTTATAGATTCCAAATCAAGTTTGGAATGACAATATAACTATTTACCGGCTTTGGTTGAATCAAAAGTATAAGTTTTGCCGTTGGGCATTTTAAATGTTATTTTTGCTATTGCTATTTTATCGTAGCAAATACCGTAAGTTGCATTTTTAAGTGCATCTTGTACTATATTCTTAAAATTCTTTTCAAATGCTTCCGCTTCTTTTATAGGAACCGATAATTCCATAACATTCAATTCGCCGATTACTTCTTTATTGTTTTTAACTATTTTAATGTTTTCTCTTATATTAAAAATTTCTTTTTCAGTATCATATTTACCCAAAGACAAAATAATTTTATCTTTAAATGCTTCAATATATTCTTTATCCGCATTTTTTGTTTGTTCTAAAATATACTGTTGTTGTTTTGCACGATCTTTCATTCTTTCCTCATAGTCTGCTTCTTTTTCGTATTTACCTTTTTGTGTTAAATACGGTTTTACTTTATTTTTATACCAATACGAAAAAGAAACATCAGGGAAAATATCTCTTACGGCATAATACGGACCGGTTGCTTTATCATAAATTAAAGGAACAATAATATTTCCTGCACCATTTACCGCACCAAATTTTCTGTTTTTTGAAACGATATAAAAATCTTCCATAACATCAGGTACACAAGTTATGGAATCGTATTCTAAAAATTTCGGTGACAATCTTTCTCCATAAAAGCCAAACATATAAACATTGTCTTGTTTTTTTGCTTTATAAACAACGGTTGCTATTGCGATACGGGCAAAAGAAACATCCAAATTATTAAATACTTTAACAGAATCGTATTCTATAGGAATTGTTATTGTATATCCGTGATACCTATATATTAGGGCTTTTTTGGGTATTAATAAATGATCTGCATCAATAAGTGCTACACCATATTTACCGTTTTTATTTAATAAAAATACCTTTTTGTAAAATTCCCTATTTAATGGTTTTATTTCTTCAAGTTCATCATTATCATTTATCATAAAGAACTTTTCCGCAAAAAAACCTTTATCTTTAATAAACTTCCATTTCCATTTTTTTTCTTCAGGTCTATACTCTCTTACATTATACATCCAAACTAACGGTTTGTTGTATGTTGAATTTTTATCATTGCAATTAAGTAATCTTATTCTTCCAAAATTCCACCAACCATCCTCTCTTTTCCACAAACCATCCTTTTTTTTCTTAACTTTTCTAAATATTGCAATTCTGCCTGTGTTATCTTTTTGTTTATCTGCATTTAATACCCATTTTTGTGTTTTTGTATTATAAATTCCGAAAGCTTTATCTCCATAATATTTTAAATTACCTTCTTTTACAATATAATCTCCGCTTTGCCAAAACTGCTCATCTCTCGATATTTCTTGTTTTTCTAGAAGATCTAAATCTTTTTTTTCTTTTATTTCTGCTTGTTTTTTTTGTTCATTAGCTATTTCTTGCGGTGTTTTAGTTTTGACCGGTGTTGATGAAAACAAACCTATTAATGCCGTTCCCAATATGGCGGAATCTAAATCCGATGAGTTTGATTTTGGAACATATACGGTAGAACTTTTACCGCTTGAACTGCTTTGAGCAGGGGCATATTTACACCATGCATAATGTCCGTCTCTCGGGAAAGAATTTATATGTTTTGCACCGCAATAATCACAAACAAGCCAATTGTCTTCTTTGTGATAAAATGCAAGAACATTTCCCGCTATTGAAAATACAAACATCAATGCAACAATAATTCTTGTAATACTGCAATTTAACAGTTTCATTTGATCTCCTTTAAAAAACTATTTTAAAAATTTCTTTTGAAGCACGACTTGGAGCCGCTTATGAGTGATGAAATTTTTAAAGTAAAAAACTATAAATTTAAAAAGTTTTTTAGTGCGAACATGTTTGAAGAAAAATCCGTTTCATTAGTCCGTTAGGATTTTTCAAGTTGGAGCACGACTTTAAAAATTTCAAACGAATGGCGACACTGAGTGCAAAAAAGAGAATTTTTAAAAGAACAAATTCAAAAAACTTTTATTTTTTATAGATTCCGGATCAAGTCCGGAATGACGACAAATACTTCTTTAAAAATTGCTTTACATTAAACCGTTCAACCCTTCAACCTTTAAACTATTCAACTATTATACATCAATTTTTTTGTAAAATCAGTATCTTTTTTTATTGCTTTTTTTAACAGTTCAATACTTTTAAATTTCTTTTCTTTTCTTATAAAGTCGTAAATATAAACAACAGGATTTTTTTCTTTCCAAACACCAGAAAAATTTAACAAATGAATTTCTACGGACAATTTATGTTCTTTCAAATCTACCGTAGGTCTTACTCCTATATTCAAAACACCGCAATACATATTATTTTTTTTGTCGCTTACCATACATGCAAAAACACCTTTAGGTAACAGTTTTGTATCATCTACTTTAATATTTACGGTAGGAAATCCTAATGTTCTGCCTATTTTGTTACCTGTTACATGTTTACCGGTAAAAGAAAAAATTCTGTTAAGCATTTTGTTTGTATCTTTTATATTATTTTTTGTTATAAGGTCACGAATTTTGGATGATGAAACAATTTTGTTTTTTACTTTTACGGGATTTATTACTGTAAGTTTTATGTTTGTATTTTTTATTTTCTGTTTTAACCATTTTATGTTGCCTTGCCTGTCTTTACCGAAAGTACAATCGTAACCTACAACTATATAACTTACATTTAATTTTTTTACTAATATATCTTCAAAAAATTTGTCTGCGGTAAGTGATAAGATTTGTTTGTTTACGGGCAATAACAATATTTCATCTATGCAAAATGAAGATAAAATATTTATTTTTTCTTCCGAAGTGGTTATAAGGCCTAAAACCTGTTTTACCGGACTTTCAAAAGATAAAACAATACTTTTTAATTTTTTTTCTTTAGCAATTCCTGCAACTTTATTTAAAATGGCTTGGTGCCCTTTATGAACACCGTCAAATGTACCGATAGTAATTACAGATTTTTTCATAATTAAAAAATTCTACGAATTTTTGAGGTATGGATGTATGGATGAACGGATGTATGGAAACGGCAAGATTCCGCATCAAGTGCGGAATGACATAACTATTTTTCTCTATACCTCTATCCCTCTATGCTTCCATTCCTCAAATTTTGATTTGCAAATTTTATACATTAAACTTAAATTCTATAATGTCGCCGTCTTTTACAATATAATCTTTACCTTCACTTCTTAAAAGGCCGGCTTCTTTAACCGCTTTATCGTTACCTAACTTAAAAAGGTCATCAAAAGCCATGACTTCTGCTCTGATAAAACCTCTTTCAAAATCGGTATGGATAACTCCGGCAGCTTGCGGTGCCAAAAAGCCTTTTTTTATAGTCCAAGCTCTTGATTCGTCTTCTCCGGCAGTTAAAAATGTTATAAGTCCCAACAAATCGTAACTTGCTTTAATAAGTCTGTTAAGTCCGGGCTCCGTAAGACCCAAATCTTTCAAAAATGCTAATTGGTCTTCATCGGAAAGTTCTGAAAGCTCCGCTTCTATTTTTGCACAAATAGGTATTGCTTGTGCATTTTCTTGTTTTGCTCTTTCCAACACTTTTTCCGTATACTTGTTGTTCATTTCCGGTAAATCCGCATCGGAAATATTGCAGGCATACAAAACAGGTTTTGCGGTTATCAAGAAAAAATTTCTTAATATTTCTTTTTGTTCTTCTTCTATTTCAAGAGTTCTTACAGGTTTGCCCGATTCCAAATGAGCTTTTATTTTGTCTGCCAACTCTTTTTCCGCAACAACTTTTTTATCTCTTGATTTTATATCTCTTTGCAACTTTTCCAACTTTTTGTTTATTGCTTCAAGGTCTGCAAGCATAAGTTCGGTTTCTATAATGTCTATATCTCTTATAGGATCAATTTCTCCCATAACATGTGTAATATCAGAATTTTCGTAACATCTTACAACATGAACTATTGCGGATGTTTCTCTGATATGTGCCAAAAATTGGTTACCTAAACCTTCACCTTTTGATGCACCTTTTACAAGACCCGCAATATCTACAAACTCAACCATCGCCGGAACCTTCTTTTTGGAATTGTAAAGTTTTTCCAAAAAGTCCAATCTTTTGTCCGGAACTGCAACTACACCGACATTAGGATCTATTGTACAGAACGGATAATTTGCACATTCCGCACCTGCTTTTGTTATTGCATTAAATAATGTAGATTTACCTACATTAGGAAGCCCTACTATACCTAATTTCATATTTACCGCCTTATTATTAAATTACTTATTATTTAGATTATACTATTTTAGATTTTTTTATAAAACAAGTATTTATTGTAAATTATGATAAAAAATCAATAATCATAAACCAAACATAAATATGGAATGAATTTTTCTTTATTTACTTATTTTTTTCAGAAAATCTTCAAAATTTTATCGAATGACAATTAATTTTTTATTTTTATCATAAAAAATTATAAATAAATTCTCGAACAATTTTTATGCAGCCGACAATACACTTCTAACAGCTTTTATTGACATATCAAAGTTTGCAGAAGTTTCTTTAACAATCTTCAAGTTATCCAATAATACAACATAATTTTTGAAGTCTTCTATTGTTTTTGCCGTATTTTCTGTTCTTTGTATCTTATATTCGTTCTGTTTCAATATGTCTTCGATATTTATATTAACTCTTTCAAAAACAGAATCCAAATATTGTTTTACTGTCATGTTTGAATCTATAAAATCCGTTTCCAACAATTTTGTTATATCTATACCTTCCATCATTAATTGAACTGCAACCGTAAGGAATGCTTTTTGGTATTTACCACCGGCTTCTTTGGCAAATTTATCCATATCTAAATCTATTTTTTGTTCCTTAAGCCCTTTTATTATTTGAGTTCTTGCTGTATTCATAGCTATACCTCTGATGAATCCTGCCATTTCTTCATAGTTACCTTTTTTCTGTAAATATTCCAAATATGTTAAAGAATCTGAACTTAAACTTAATTTTGATAAATCAATATTTTTTAATTTACTTATATCTTCTTCATTATTAATGTCAACGTTTAAAAGGTCTGCCAATGCAGGTACATCATAACATATATAATCAAATTTGCTACTTAATGAAGCATTATAACCTTGTTATATTTGTGTTCTTTGGAAAACAATTGTTTTATTATGCTCTTTTTACCTACAAACAATCTTGCATTATCTATAACTAAACCTATAACACTATTACTTCTTAACAATGTATCAATATTGTTTTCTGTTACATTTTTAACTTCGTATTTACCGATATTTCTTAAATTTAGTGATTGGGAAGAAGCATTAAGTAAAGGCATTATTCCATATTTATCAATAATATTTATTTTTAAATTATCAAATTGATTATAAATATTATCATTAAATTCGACAGATATTTGTTTTGCAATACCTTGTGTTAAAACTTTTCTCTTTATCGAATCCATAAATTTCATTGCTTGGTTTATGTCAACTATTTTGGTAGCATCAATAACCATGCCATCATAAATTGTTATATCTACAATATTATCGGATTTACATGAAATTATAAATCTGAAACCTTCTTCTTGTAAAAATTTTATTTCTGAAACAAATTTTTCTGCTTGTTTTTGTGTAATAATAAATGTTTTTATTCCGGTAGAAACAAATTCTTGTTTACATGCTGTAGCTAAATTTGTTATTACTCTTGAAGATAAATCGAAATTAGTTTCTTTGTTAGGCATTGCTACTGATGCGGTATATGAAGTTTTTAATCTGTTTGTTATATCATCTAACGTTGTATCTGTTGCATCAGCAAAAGCTATAACATCTTTATCAACAATATCTTCACTTCTTTCTGCAAAATATTCCTGCATTATTAACGCTTGTATATCTTCAGTGCTTATATCTATACCTTGTTTTGAATATACTATAAGTTTATTATCTTCATATCTTGCTCTTATACCTTTTTGAACATCTAAAACCATATCACTTCTTATACCATCTGCAGGTTTTGTTATGATTTCCATTGTAACTACTTTTATATTTTCTATACCATTACTTTGTAATACTTGTTGTAAATTTTCTTCCTGCTGTTTTGAAGTTGCAATTAATAATTTTTTATCTTTCATTATACTGCTTAAATTTTTTGTCCCAAACACTTTGTTTAGTAACGTTTTAATAAAGAAAAATTGATTCAAACTATTTGATATAAATTCAAAAATATTCTCCGCAACATCGGTTATAGGACTTACAACTATTGTATGGTTATCTACTACAAATTTTGATATTTGTTCATATTCGAATACGGAATAAGTATTTTTTTGAATATCGAATATTTGTGCCGCACTCTTTACAGTATTCATTATGCCTTCTATAACACCATCAAAATTATTTATAAGTTGTTCGTAATCCACGTTGGATATAACATCTATAATCAACAATGTCAGTACATCATTTTTTGATAACTGTTCTTTGGATTTTATTATATCTGAAATTCTTTTAAGTTGCTCTTTTGTTTCAGCCGGTTTTGATAAAAGTTGTTCTTCAAAAGAAATAACATTTTTTATTCCAAGTATTTTGCTATATGTTTCGGAATCCGTATCTTTTATATTTTGAACAATATCATAAGTCAACAATGTCCATAACTGCATTTTTTCCATTTCTTTTAATAATTTTTTTGTTTCCTGTTGGGAGAGTATACCTTTTACCACCAATCTTTCGGTATATTCAGTTACAATTGTCCATAACATATATGATTGATCAAGACGTTCATCATCTATCATTTTTATTGTTTCCAAAAGTTCTGACCAATCAACATTTTTACCTATTCTTCTGTGAGCATTAAACAAAAGATCTAAAAATGCTATAGGTGCAATATGTTCTTCCAGTTTAAGCTCACGATCTCCTACTCTTTCACTAAACAAATTGTATAACACGTGCAATTTTTTGCCCATCTTTACATAATCTATTACTCCGTCTGTTTGATGTATTGTGTAATTGCTTTGCATTTTTGAATATGCTTGTAACGATAATTTAACTATAGATAAGAACATATTAGGTGTAATATACGAAACCAACTCATCTACAGTTAGTGCTGCCAAATGATTATATAATCCAGGTTTTCCTACGATAACATGTGTAAGTTCATGAATAATTGTAAACAAATCTACACCTGCAAAGTAACCATCGGAATTTGCTAACACTTTACCATCTTTATTGATTATAAAAGCTTTGTAAACAATGTCGGGAACTGTACTTCTTGCGGAATAACCTTGTAACATTAAATATATGCCCATCATATATGCTCTTAAATCAAAGTTATTTAATACTTTAAAAGAATTTGTTTCCAACTGATTTTTAAATTCAACTAAAATTTTTTCTTTTTCGGCATTTATAGATTCTTGTTCTTGTTGTGTTATGGCTCTGCCAATTGAACTTAAATACATTAAAGCAAACAATTTGAATTTTAATTCAGCATCATTTCTAAATAATACATTTAACAAAGCTTCTTTGTTTCTTCTGTTTTGTAATATGTATAAATATTTAGTATTTGCCGCAAACTCAAACTGATGATCTTCTCTAACCATATCAGATACTTCATCTTCGTAAAGTTCTCTTGTTGCTTCTCTCTTTTCATCATCGGTAAAAGCGAAAGACGGTAAATCTTCCATATGTTCAAACTGATTATAATCATCAGTAAACTTTACAAATCTTTCAGGAAGAGTTTCTCTAATAATATCATCTTTTGTTTTGAAAACATATTCAACTAAACTTTTTACCAGTTCCGGTAAATCTTGCCTTAAAATTTGTTTTTCAAACGGATCCGGAAATTCAGACATAGAAAATACATTGTTTTCTTCCAATTCTCTTCCCATGGTTTCATGTTCAAGTTTAAATTGTTTTTTGAAATCATCACTATAAAAATCAGACATTAAAAATATCCAATTAGGATCATATCCTAACTTTATAAGTTGTGCTCTATGTTGTTCGCCGGCAACAATAAATACAAGTTGTGTATTTTTAGGAATTTTTAAATATTTAATATATCTCGATTTAAAATCATTTATAATATTTTCATTAATACCTTGATATCTTTCATCCTGACTTAAAGTTTTTTTATAATCATCAACTAATGATTTCGCTTTTATTTCATCCCTTATAAAAAGATCATAAAATACACCTGCTGATAAAACTTTTGTATTTTTCTTATTTTTTCTTTCTAAAAAGTCCGCAAACATTATATGCCAAATTGCACTTCTGTTTTCATTGGCAGAACAAACCATAACAGTAGCAAATTTTTTATCATCTTTTTTTACTCCGTCTATAAATTGTTTCATATTAATTTTTCTTTGCTCTATTTCTTGTTTTTTCTTCTCTATTAAATTATTCTTAACTATAATATCACATAAAAAGTCTGTCATATAATTTAAAATTGTTTCATCGGAATCTATAATTTTAACTAAAATATTATTATCTTTATCTTTTTTCTGCAAACTTATATCAACATAATGTTTCAACATACCTAATATATGTTGTTTTAAATCGTTCCCTTCATTTGGTAAAAGGTTATCATTGAAAAGTCCATTTTGCAATGAATATATTATATTTATAAATTCAACTGCAGACGTATTTCTTGTTGCATTTACATACTTAATAGAATCAAATATTGTTGATGCCAACAAATCTATTATTTCTAACTGTTCAGGAGTAAAGTTTTCTGACAAAATTTCTTCTGCTTCTTTCATACCCTTTTCTCTATTTTCGGGATATTTTTCAGTTGTTTGTTCTATTAAACCTATTATTTTATAAATATCGTTAATTAAATTTTTAAAATTAATTTTAGTTTGTGTTTTTTGTATTTCTTCAATTTCTTTTGAACCAACTCCTTTATTTTGCAAAATTAAATTATATCCGGATTTCATATATTTTCTTGGTGCAGATAATATCGAAGAAAAAGTTTTTGAAATATTATTTATATTAAAATATTTTTTAAATATTGTTTTGTCTATATTTCCATCCAAGAAAGTATATGACCCAACTACAAAATGGACATATTTCATATATTGAGGATGTTTTTTTAACCACTCAATTTCTGCTTTTGTAATACCCGGTTGGTATGCTCCCAAACCGGAAATACTTTGTTGCAATTCAGGATGTTCTTTCATATATTCTTGTTGAGCTTTCTGCATATCCTGAGCATTGAAAGAATATATATTTGGCGGAAGGAAGAAATACACCTCTTTATTATTTTTTTCACAATCTTCAAATATTTTTTCCAGATACTGTTCGTTTGTTCTTATCCTGGTTCCATCTTGTTGAAATTCATAATATCCGTCACTGTAAGTACAAAGATTTATTCCGCTTTCACTGTCGGAAATACCGGAAACAGGCTCAAAAACATTACCGTTACCTAAATAATATGTAGAAATACCTAAAGCATATCCGTTATTTTTTATTATTTTTCCTCTACCGGTTAAAGATCTTCTTACCGTATTTTTTTGTCTTACAAGACTATATGCATCATATAATGAAATAAAACCGTTATCTGCACTGTTTTTACCAACCATTTCTATAAAATCTTGCGATAAACCGGTATTTTCTACTTCTTGTTCTACATTTATAGGATTTACCGATTCTTTTAATTCTAATATTTCCGGTATGTTATTAATGTTCCAAATGTAATGTGTTATTATTTCGGTAAGGAATAAAGCAGGAATTCCAAAAAGAGCAAAAAAAGGACTAACTGTTACTGCAGCTAAAATCACCCCTGATCCTAATCCTATCCCTATACTTAACGCTCTTATTACCCACACGACTGCTGTCATTTTTGTTTGTATTGATGGATCAAAATTATGATTCTTTATAAAATTAGGTCCCCAAAAACTAAACAACTCTA
>JAFXOB010000101.1 GCA_017529005.1 Elusimicrobiota bacterium | reverse complement strand
GAAACAAATTATAACTAATATTTGTCGTATCTATTTTTAACTTATTTATTTTATATTTTTTACAAATTGTAATTATTTCATCACTGAAAGAAGTCTTTACAATAAAAATTTTTGCTTTATTTTTAAAATGATGTTTTACCTGCCCGTAAATCATTTGTGAAGTTATAATAATAAATTTATTATTATGTAATAACAACCAAAAACCTTCAAAAGCAGCTTTTGTAACATAAAAAATATTCTTGATATCAATTAGCAATAAAGAATTTGTTTCCATAAAGTACCTCTCAAAACTAGAGTTATATATATAAAATTATACTATATTTACAATATTATTATATTAAAAAAGTCTTTAAAAAAAAGTAAGTATATTGTATAATAAAACATATATAATATTTACTTAGGGTTTTTAAGAAAAAATGATTAAAATTTTAATATGTGATGATGAAACTTTTGCCAGAGATGCTATGGCAAAAATTATAAAAAGAAAAGGATTTGAAGTGATTATTGCTTCAACAGGTGCAGAGTGTATAGAAATATTTAAAAAAGAACAACCTAATGTCGTTTTCTTGGATGTAATGTTGCCTGACTTAGACGGAGATCATGTTCATAATTATTTGAAGGAAATAAAAGCAGATACACATGTTTATTATATTACCGGATCAGACACTGTTTTTACAAAGGAAAATGCTAATACGGCCGGTGCAAAAGGTTATTTACAAAAACCTGTTGATATTAATGCTTTATTTGAAACATTAGATAATATAAAAAAAGATTTTGGAGAATAAAAGTGAAAAAAATATTGTCCATTATGTTAACGTTATGCTTATTTGCAAATATCTCTTTTGCCGCATTTGATCCTTATGCCGACGATGAAGTGGAAAAAAAATCTTATAAAAAATTATATTACGGTATAGTTCTTACATTAATCGGTGGATTTTTAACTTATGACGGATTTTCAACAGAAAAAGTAGATGTTTCAAAACCGAGTGTTGATTATACTACTGTTTTACATTCCGAATGGACGCAACAAACAGACACCGCACCTTACAAATATGAAATAAAGTCCGGTTGGACAGAAGAAGAATACTATCGATATGATATAGACGGAAAAACTTATAATCTGTGTAAAGACGAACTAGATGCATATAACAGAATATATAATAACGGGAATGTTGATTTAAAACATATTACAATAGAGGTAAGATATAAATATGCCGGCGGAACGGTTATTGTTTGTGACGATGATACTCCGGGATTTGAAACAAACGGAGCTAACACAAGTGATGGATATCACGAAGCAACTTTCCAGAAAACAATTGAGGATACCCCCGTCATTTATAATGATATCTCTTTAAAAAAAGGGCAAGCTGTTGAATGGAAAGATCTTTGGGGATATTCAACATCTAAATCGGGTGGAGAAAAATCATCGCCAAACGGAAATGACAGAGTAGCATACATAGAAGGCCAAACTGACGGGACGGAAGGTCTTAACTTTCAAGGACAAGCTTTAACTCTCATGGATATCAGAGTTAAACTAAATAAAAATAAGCAATATAAACCTATATATGAAACAAGACACAAAAGTGATATAGAGGGAGTTGCGGGAATACTAATTGGAATCACAGGTATTTATTTTATAGTTGACCATTTCTTAGATATGCACAAATTCAATGCTTATGCTAAAAGGCATAATTTAAATTTAAAAGTAGCAACTGCATCTAATGAATATAAATTGATGTTACAAAAGAGAATATAAAAAAATACATAAAATAATAATATATCAGGAACCTCTATGAAAAAAAATATTTTTATTATTGCGTTTTTATATGTGTTATTTTGTTCTGCGTTCTGTTTTGCCGTTCCATCACAACCTACGGATAAATCCTCTTTTAAAGTAGGTGCTCCGGAAGGTTCTGTTCCTCCTACACCTAGAGCTAGTTATGCAAAACCTATTCCAACAAATAAGTGGTTTAACTCTGTAATTTATAATTCGGATGTAAATACCGCTTCAAAAAGAATATTTATATATCCGCAATGTTATTTATGTGATTCCGGATTAAATAAAGAAACTTGGCATCTTGATTTTAGCAGAGGATTATTAATATCACATCCTAAACTGCAATATAATGTATCACCCGATGTAGATTCCATCAATACTGACGGAGCTATGTGGGGAAACGAACAATATCCCGATAATATTAAAATTTCAGGTTATAATTCTATCGCTGCTGATGATTTTATAGAAGATTTTGCTCCAATAGTTGATAGCTACAGTGATTTTTCAGCAACAATCAAATGGCAAAACACAAATAAAACAAAATCTATGACTGCAACAATTGGCCAGGGTTTTGTTTTTTCTTTCTTTGAAGTTAATTCTATTTATCCTGCAATAGAGTTTCCTTATAAATGGGAAGAGTCCGGACATGTATATTTATATAAACCGGATGGGACATCCATAAGTTATGCTTTGGATATAGATACCGGCAACAGTGACAGAATTATATTAGAAACAAGATTTAATGATGGCACAAAAGTTTTTTATGGAATATTTGTTCCTTCAGGAACAAATTTTAAACAATGTAGTTACGGAGATAACTTTAATAGAATCTTTTTAGATTTGCCATCCGGTCAAAAGTTTTTTTCAATAGGTCTACTACCTTCAAAAAATATTGATGAAGCGGTAACAGATTTAGAATTATATTATAAATATGCATATAATTTTGTTAAAAAAACGACTGTTGATTGGGATATCATCAATAATTTTTCTTCTGCAAAAACAACTTTTACATTTACGGAATTCGATAAAAAGAGAAGCAATGATACCGAATACAACCAAATCAGAGAAGAAGGAACTCTTTTTTGTTTATTTCCTCATCAATATAACAATTCATCAATGCAAGTTATAAGCAACAAGACCTTTGATACTTT
>JAFXOB010000100.1 GCA_017529005.1 Elusimicrobiota bacterium | reverse complement strand
TGTAAATTACGAAGTTGTAGTCCATAATATGCAGTCGCAATAAATGTTGCAAGGAGAAATAGATATGTGTGGAATATTCGGAATAGAAAATAACGAAACAGCTTCAATGATTACATTCGTAGGTCTTTTAACATTACAACACAGGGGAGAAGAGTCTGCAGGTATAACTTCAAATAACGACGGTTTTAACTATATTACCCACAAATCCATGGGGCTTGTATCACAAATATTTAAAGAAAAAATATTAAATACATTAACAGGTAAAGTTTGTATAGGTCATGTAAGATATTCTACTCATTCCGAAAGCACATTGTTAAACGCACAACCTTTTGTTTTTAACTGTATTCACGGTAACATTGCCGTTGCTCACAATGGAAACATTACAAACTGTGAAACTATAAAAAAAGAACTTGCACAAGCCGGTTCAATATTTAATCATACATCAGATACCGAAATAGTTGCACATTTAGTTGCAAAAAGTAAGGGCTTTTCTGCGGGAGACCTTATAAAAAATGCAGTATCAAGGTTGGAAGGCGCATACTCTTTAATATTTATTATCGGTAATAAACTTGTAGGGGTTAGAGATCCTTTCGGATACAGGCCTCTTGTTTTAGGTAAAACAAACGATTCTTACATACTTGCGTCGGAAACATCCGCAATAGATGCTGCAGGAGGGACATTTATAAGAAATGTTAATCCGGGAGAAGTTATTGTAATAGAAAACGGCAAAATTATAGAAGATATTTATCTCGATAAAAAAGAAAACGAAAAATTTTGTATTTTTGAACAAGTATATTTTTCAAGACCGGACAGCGTGTTATGTAACAAAAGTGTTAAAAATGCAAGAGTACAAATGGGAAAATATCTTGCAAAACAAATGAAACATATAAAAGCCGATATTGTTGTTCCTGTTCCGGATACCGGAATATTTTCCGCACAAGGATTTGCGGAAGAGTCGGGAATAAAATTTCAAACCGGTTTTATAAGAAATCATTATGTAGGCAGAAGTTTTATAAAACCGTCACAAAAAATGAGAGAAGTAACGGCAAGATTAAAATTGTTTCCTATAAAAGATGTTATTGACGGTAAAAAAATTGTTCTTATAGACGATTCGTTGGTAAGGGGAACAACGGCACAAAAGATAGTTAAAATCTTAAGAGATGTAGGTGCAAAAGAAATACATTTTGCATTGTCTTGTCCACCGGTGATATCACCTTGTTATTACGGAATAGATACACCAAATAAAGATAAACTTATATCAGCCATGAAAAGTAATGAAGGAATAAAAGAATTTTTGAATGTTGACAGTTTAACTTTCCTTGATATTAACAATATGAAAAAAGCATGTTGCAGTGATGAACATGATACTTCTAAATTTTGTTGTGCGTGTTTTGATGGGGTGTATCCGTCTAAGATTACCGATAAATAATCGGTAATCTAAGGCGAAACGAATTTTTCTTTTAAGTTATAACTTTATATTTGCCTTCTTCGAGTACCACTCGCTTCGCTTTTGTTTCAGTACACTTCAGTCGGCAAATATTTTGTTATAACTTAAAATCTTAAAATTCTTTGAGAGAGACCAACGGCAACAGCAAAAACAGGAAAACTCTTTGGAAGAGAAGAATAATGTAACTCAAAATCTTAAGGTCTTTAAACGACAACTGCAAAAAAACTTGAAAACTCTTTGGAAGAGAAGAATAAAGTAACACAAAATCTTAAGGTCTTAAAGACAAACAATAAACTGCAAAACATATATAAGTTCAATATTTTAAGGGGGAAATATGGCGGCATTTGACAGGGTAAAAAGCGGTATTCCCGAGATGGATGAAGCACTCGATAATATTCGTCTTGGAGATAACGTTGTATGGCGTGTTTCCTATCTTTCACAATTCAAACTATTCATGGAACCATATATAAAACAAGCAATTGAAGATAAACGAAATATCATATATTTCAGATTTGCAAGTCATGAACCTCTTCTTGAAGATCGTCCGGAAATAAAGACAATTAAAGTGCCTCTTACCCATAGATTTGAGAATTTTACGGTAGCCATACATAATGCGATTGAAAAAGAAGGAAAAGATGCTTTCTATGTCTTTGACTGTTTATCGGATTTACAAATCGCATGGGCTACGGATCTTATGATGGGCAATTTTTTTAGAGTAACATGTCCGTTTCTTTTTATTCTTGATACAGTTGCCTTTTTCCCGATTATAAGAGGGAAACATTCCGTACAGGCAATAAACAAAATTCTAAATACCACACAGCTTTTCTTTGATGTATATTCCGATAATAAAAACACTTATGTTCGTCCGCAAAAAGTATGGAAAAGAAACTCGGATACAATGTTTCTTCCTCACATATATAACCCGAAAACAGGAGAGTTTAAACCTATATTAGACGGTGTAAAATCAAGCAGATTTTACCAGACACTAGGATTGGCACAACGATCTGCCGATGAACAATATTCCGATTCGTGGGACAGATATTTTAATCGTGTTAAGTTGCTCAAAGAAAACGGTGTGGATATAACCGACGATTGTTCCCAAATGTGCAATATTATGATGACAAGAGATTTTAAGATGCGTCAGTTGGTAAAAAAACATTTTACGCCGGAAGATTATTTTGCGGTAAGAGATCACATGGTAGGAACCGGTATGATAGGCGGTAAGGCCTGCGGTATGCTACTTGCAAGGGCAATCATAAGAAATAAGGAATCTGATATAAGTGAGGTACTTGAACCGCATGATTCTTTTTATGTGGGCTCCGATCTTTATTATACATATATTGTTGATAATAACTTGTGGGATACAAGAGTAAGACAGAGAACAGAGGATGGTTATTTTAAACTTGCAAAGGAATTTGCGGATAAAATAATGAAAGGAACTTTCTCTGAAGCTATGCGTAACCAGTTTGTCAGGATTATTGAATACTATGGTCAGGAGCCGTATATTATTCGTTCAAGAAGTATTTTAGAGGACGGATTCGGAAATGCTTTTGCGGGAAAATATGAGTCGGTATTCTGTGCTAACAGAGGCAGTCTTGAAGAACGGCTTGATGAATTTGAACATGCAATTAAGATTGTATATGCAAGTTCAATGAGTCTTTCCGCACTTGATTATCGTAAAAGACGCGGACTGGATAAAAGAGATGAGCAGATGGCTTTGCTTATACAACGTGTATCCGGTTCCTATTACGGAACAAACTATATGCCTTGTGCAGCGGGAGTAGGTTATTCATATAGTCCTTACAGAATAATGAAAGACAGTGATCCTGCAGCCGGAATGTTGAGACTTGTTATGGGGTTGGGAACATCGGCGGTTGACAGAACGGAAGGTTCTTATCCGAGAATAGTTAATCTTGATATGCCGGATAAGAATTTATATTCTTCTTCTGCGGATAAGCATAAGTTTTCGCAAGGTAAGACAGAAGTAATAAACATGACAGAAAAATCTTTAAATAAACTTACTCTCAGAGATATCGAATCGGATATTCCCAATTATCTCGGAAAATTGCTGTTTGAGCACGATTATGAAGCTGAATCCCGGTTAAGCGAAATGGGGATAAGACGAGAAGTAAAATTCATTTCATGTAAGGGACTTGTGGATAACAGCACTTTAATGGAACAGATGAAGAGAATGCTCCATTGTATACAGGAAGAATATGATTATCCCGTCGATATAGAGTTTACAATAAATATATCTGAGAGCGGTGAATATTCCATTGATTTGCTCCAATGTCGTCCGCTTCAGGTTCAAAAAGGAAAATCCGGAACTGTAATTCCACCGGATGTTAAAGAAGAAAACATCCTGCTTGAAAGTAAAGGATCTTCAATGGGAATGTGTAAAGCAACCGATCTTGATATCATCGTATATGTGGATCCTGTTAAATACTATAATATGCCTTATAATGATAAATCTTTAGTTGCAAAGTTGGTCGGAAAAATTAATTGGCTTTATCGTGATAAAGGCAAACATATGATGTTGATTGTTCCCGGAAGAGTAGGAACATCATCTCCAGAACTTGGAGTTCCAACATCATTTTCGGATATAAGTACATATGAAATTATATGCGAAGCGGAAGACTCAAGAGCAGGATTTAATCCCGAATTATCCTATGGAAGCCATATTTTCCAGGATTTAGTTGAAGCTGAAATTTTGTATACGGCAATATTTAATAACGAAAAAACAATACACTTCTCACCCGATAAGTTAAAATCAACAAAAGATATCGTCTCGGAATTTGAACAGGAAAAAGCACTGACCGACATTGTGCATGTATATG
>JAFXOB010000099.1 GCA_017529005.1 Elusimicrobiota bacterium | reverse complement strand
CAAGCTTGACCTATAACGATAGGTCCCGAACCAATTATAAGTATTTTTTTAAGATCTGTTCTTTTAGGCATTTTTTTCCACCATATCAAAGAAATTTTTAAACAAGTATCCGGTTTCGTCTGAATCTAAAGAAGGATAAAATTCTACTGCAAAATTGTTACCTTTTTTATTGGCAAAACCTGCGACCGTACCATCATATAAATTTATATGAGTTACCTGTAAATTTTCATTTTGTTCTATTGAACTTTTGTCCGTATAATAACCGTTATCCTGAGATGTTATTGCAATTTTATTTGTATTTATATCTCTAACCGGATAATTTGCTCCTCTGTGTCCTATTTTGTGTTTTACTACTTTTGCACCGTTAGCAAGTGCTAAAACTTGTGAACCGAATCCTATAGCAAATATCGGCATATCCGGATTTTTCTTTATTATTTGTTTAACTGTGTCGACTGCATAGCTTGAGTTTTCAGCATATCCGGGACCGCTTGATAAAAATATACCCTGCGGACATTCTTTTAAAATTTCGTCTGCAGTTGCTGTTGCAGGAAATACTGCAACTTTATAATCTTGTGATGTAAAAGTATCTATAAAACCTTTCGGACAACCATAATCTATTATTGCGATTTTTTGTTTTTTCCCGTCTTCATTTATAGAATATTTTTCTTTACAGGTAACAGATTTAACTAAATCTTGTTTATCGTTTGAAACAACTTTTGCAAGTTTTGATTTCAAACTTTCAACATCAAAATCTTTTGTTGATACTATAGCTTTTTGAGTACCATGTTCTCTTATGTGTTTTATTAAAGCTCTTGTATCAAACCCTTCCATAGCAACTACATTATCTTTAACAATCTGGTCCTGCATTGAAAAGTCTGCTCTCCAATTGGAATATCTTCTGCTATATTCCTTAAAAAAAAGCCCGGTAGCTTGAATAGCTCCGGACTGAAAATCTTGGTTATTAAATCCACAATCACCAACATGCGGATGAGCAAAACATATTAGCTGTTTAGCTGTTGCAGGATCGGTAACAATTTCTTGATACCCGAATACAGCAGTGTTAAAAACAATTTCCCCTGCGCTTTCCGTATCTGCACCACAGGAAAATCCTTCAAAAACTTTACCGTCTTCTAAAGCCAAAATACATTTTTTTAAAACCATTTTTGTTCTTCCCACTTATATTTAAATTTCTTAAAATAACTTTACATTCTTTCCTGCCGGAATTGTCTCTTCTCTTTTTCTGCCGAGAGAAATTAAATCTATTTTTGCACCTACCAATTGTTCCAATCTTTTTATATATTTTTTAGCATTTGCAGGCAATTTTTCGTATTTTGTTACACCTCTGACAATACCGTTTAAACCCGGCATTTCTTCATATACAGGTTTACAATCTCTTTGAACTATTCTTGATGCAGGAAAATCTTTCAAAATTTTACCTTTATATTTGTAAGCTACACATATTTTTATTTTATCTAATCCTTCCAAACAATCAAGTTTTGTAAGAATAAGATGTTTTATACCGTTAACTCTGACACTATGTCTTAAAACAACAGCATCAAACCAACCGCATCTTCTCGGTCTTCCTGTTGTTGCTCCGAATTCTTGTCCTTTTTCTCTTAAAAATTCGCCGGTTTTATCAAAAAGTTCCGTTGGGAAAGGTCCTTCACCAACTCTTGTTGTATATGCTTTAACCACCCCCAACACTGCATCCACATTTGACGGTCCCATACCAACACCTGTACTTGCTCCGCCGGATGTAGGATTTGATGATGTTACGAAAGGATATGTTCCGTAATCCAAATCAAGCATCGTTCCCTGTGCGGATTCAAATAAAACTTTTTTCTTTTTGGCTATTGCATCTGCAATCATTACAGATGTATCTGCAACATATTTTTTCAAGAATTTTGATAATACCGCATGATCTTTTAATATCTCTTTTTTTAATTTCTTTATATCGCAAACTCTTTTAAGCATATTTTCTTTTTCTTTTAAATTTTGATCTAAAAGTTCAAGAAAAACTTCTTTATCTATATAATCTATAACTCTTATACCAACTCTTCTGACTTTATCGGTATAGCAAGGGCCAATACCTTTCTTTGTTGTTCCGATTTTTGTTTGTGTTGTATCACTTTCAAGCATACCGTCTATAAGTTTATGATAAGGAAGAATAACATGTGCTCTTTCACTAACAAAGAATCTTCCGTCTATAGGAATTTTTTTCTTTTTTAACACATCAAGTTCTTCTTTTAAGGCCTTGGGATCAACAACTACACCGTTTGTAATCATACAAACTTTTTTAGGAAACAATATTCCGGATGGTATTAAGTGTAAAACAAACGGTTTGTTTTCGTATATTAAGGTGTGTCCTGCATTGTTACCACCTTGATATCTAACGATATAATCTGCTTTTTCTGCAAGGTAATGAACTACTTTACCTTTTCCTTCATCTCCCCATTGGGTACCTAAAACTACTAATGTTGACATTTTTACCTTCCAAAAAATAACCGTTAGAGCTCTTTTACAAGCTTAACGGTCTATATTTTATTAAACATCTTTTATTTCTAAATTATTTTTTCCCGGCAGTTTATTGTTTTGTCATTGTCGTTAATTGTACACTATACACTATAAATTATAAAATGCCTTTATTACAGACCTTTGTTATTGTATTAAAAGAAATTTTGTTTGTCAAACAAGAAAAAAATATCAAATATCATAGATATTTATTGCAATATCCAACAATGTTTCATTGATTTTCATATATTGATCTAAAACGTCCAAATGAAGGCTGGAAGTATCAATGGATTCTTGAAGTCCTGCATGTAATCTTGCAATATGATTTCTTTTTAATTCATGCATTATTTCATTTAATTTATCTATATCGTCACTTACTTCTCTCGCTAAAACTTTATCTTCTTTAATAAAAGAATCTATTATTTTAGAACAATTAGTATAAACTACTTTATGCAAATATTTTATATCTTTTAAACCTTCATCCGAAAATCTCAGGTGTCTTCTAATTTTTTCTTGTGATATATAAATAATGTTTCTATTTAT
>JAFXOB010000098.1 GCA_017529005.1 Elusimicrobiota bacterium | reverse complement strand
TGTTTCTATATTGCTTGCATCTGTTTTTAAACTTCCTGTCTTTGTCACAGTTACTGTACTTTGTGCTATTGCCTCATTATTTATTACATTTCCTTCAACTGTTAACTCACCTTCACCGGTAATTACGTTGTTGTTTGTTCCACCGGTAAATATTAAATCGCCGTTATTTGTTATTCCTATTGTTGTTTCTATATCACTTGCATCTGTTGTTAAGCTTGCACCTTGTACTACAGTTACTGTGCTTTGTTGAACACTTTCGCTATTTATTACATTTCCAACTATACTTATTTCTCCGTCGCCGGTTATTTCATTTCTGTTTGTTCCGCCGGTGAATGTTATCAAACCGTCACTGTCTATTCCGTTTTCTGCCCTTATAGCACTTGCATCTGTTACTAATGAACCATCTTCACCTATCATTATATCGTTTGCTGTTATTGCTTCAAGAGAATCATTATCATTTATTAATGTTCCGTTTATCGTTACTTCATCTTGGTCTATTGTGCTATTTGCTCCGTTTGTTAATGTTGCTCCGGTATCTATTGTTGTAGTTCCTTCTTCTCCGGTTATACCTTTTTCTAATATAGATTCTGAACCGTCACCGGTTATTATCAATGTTCCGTTATTTTCTATATCAGTACCTGTTTTGTTTCCGCTAAATGTTACGGAAGACAACGTCACTGTTCCATCATTTGTTATTACTGCATCACCGGTATTGTTTGTAAATGCTACATTTGTTATGTTTGCTGTTCCTGAAGATTCATCAACTTTTTCTACTGTTATCGCATTTTTAAATCCTGACATTTCTGCCAAATCTTCAATTGTTAATGTATATGAACTTGTCCTTATACCTTCAACACCGGTCGTACTTGTTAATACATTATTATTTCCATGTATTGTTAGATCTTCTTTCAAGAAGTTGTTTATTACTCCTTCCGGTTGTTCTATCCAAGCAGTTACATAATCAGTATCTTCAGTTACATTATAAGTACTTATTCCGTCATATATTGCATTTGGAAGTCCACCATAACCTTCTGCAACTAATTTCAAGAAGGTACCTTCATCTGTATTTTCTGCCGTTACTTTATACTTGATATTTGTTGTATAAATGTCAGGTACAACTGTTGCATATATGTTAGATCCTGATATTTGAATTATAGTTTCCGCTTTGTCACTATCAACTAAGAATTTAATATCATTTATCGTTGCCTGACTTCCTTCTGCAGCAGTTATATTCGTTAACATATCAGCAGATTCTGTTTGTACATTCAAATCCAGTTGATAATTCCAAGTTATTCCACCGGCTACAGTTATTGCTGAAACAACATTACCTATTTCTTCGTTCTGTGTATTTAATGTAGCACCTTGTCCTATTGCTAATGTTGTTGTATTTGCCAAATAGTTTTCTTTATTTAACTTTAATGTTGTTCCTGTTACATTTATATCATTGTTAGATATTGAAGTATCTATTGTTACTTCTCCGTTTTCAATCTTTATCGTTCCTTTATCACTGGCATCACCTGTTATTTCATAACTTACTGTTCCGCCGGTTATGTTGTACTCGCCACTGTTATTTATTTCCGCTTTCATATTATCTGCATTTGATGTTATAGTTCCACTGTTTGTTATCGCATTTACTGATGTTATTGTTCCTTCGTTTACTATCGTTGCATCTTCGTTATTTGTTATATTTGTTGCTGTTATTGTTCCGCTGTTTGTTACTGTTCCGCTGTTTGTTACTGTCGTTGATGTTATTATCTCGTTATTTGTTAATGTTCCGGTAACATCCACTTCTTTCTGTGTTACATTTGCATTATTTATTACGGTTCCTGCTATCTCTAATTTTCCGTTGTCACCCGTTATTACGTTCGCATTTGTTCCATCATATAATATTACAGTACCTTCATTTGCTATCTTGTCGGTTGTTGTTATTGCACTCGCTGATGATGTTAATACTGCTCCGCTGTTTACCGTTACTTTACTTTGAGATATACTTCCTGCTTTTCCATCTATCTCGGTATTATCAAACTCGCCTTCACTTATTAACAATTCTCCGCTACCTGTTATTTTGTTTGCACTTTGTGCATTACCGCTTACTGCTACTTCTAATGTTCCTTCGTTTGCTATTTCTCCGTCATGTGTATATGTATCTATTAAACCGTGTGTTAATAATTTTGCACCGCTTGCTATCTGTATTCCGTCACCGGTTGTTACTATACTTGCATCTTCATTGTTTTCTGTTGTGCCTGCAGCTATTAATACATTTCCTTGTTCTATTGCTGCATTATTTTCCAAATCATTCTTTATTGTTAAGTTTCCTTCACCGGTTATTTTGTTACCATTTACCATTGTATCTGTACCGGAAGTACTAAACGTTAACTCACCGTCATTTACTATAACTGCTGTTAAATTGTTAACGTTTGCTGTGAAATCACCATCTCTGGTTACGGTTATTGTACTTTGATTTATTGTTTTGCCTTCAGTGTTTGTTACTGTTCCGGTTATATTTAATTCACCTTCTCCGCTTATATTGTTTTCATTTGTTCCACCGGTAAATGTTACACTTCCGATATTTACTATTCCTGTTCCGGTTGTTATCACATTATCTGCATTTGTTGTTAAACTTGCATCTTCTTTTACCGTTACCGTACTTTGAAGAACAAGACCATTATTTGTTACATCTCCAACTATGTTAAGGTTTCCGTCTCCGGTTATATCGTTTGTGTTTGTTCCGTCAACAAATGTTAACAATCCGGAATTATTTATTCCGTTTTCCGATTTTACAGCACTTGCATTTGTTAAGAATGAACCATTTATACCTATTACTATATTCTCTGTTGTCGCTGTTATTGCTCCGCTTGTTTCATTGTTATTTATTAATGTTCCTTGTATATCTATCTTTCCTTGATTTACAGTTCCGGTATTTGTTACCATCGCATTTTCTGCAATTGTTGTATTTCCTGTTCCGGTTATAGTATTTTTGGTTGTCCCTTCTCCGGTTAATACAAAATCTCCGGCATTGGATATTTCTTCAGTAGCTTTTATATTGTTTACATCACTTGTTAAATTTACACCATCAACTACTGTTACTGTGCTTTGTTTAACACCACCGTTATTTTGTACTGCACCGGTTATATTCAATTGTCCGTCACCGGTTATATTGTTTGTATTTGTTCCGCCGGTAAATGTTACTGTTCCCGCATTTACTATTCCGTTTGTTGCAACTACTGCATTTGCACTTGATGTTAACACTGCGTTTTCATTTACAGCTATCTTGTTACTTACTGTTATTGCACTGTCTGTTCCGTTGTTGTTTGTTAATGTTCCGTTTACTGTTATATCTTTTTGACTTATTGTACTTTCTGCTCCGTTTACTAATGTTGCTCCTTCACTGATTGTCGTTGTTCCTGTTCCGCTTATTCCTTTTTCTAATGTCGTTGTCTTATCTTGTCCGCTTATTGTTAATTCACCGGTATTTGCTATATCTGCTGTTGCACCGTTTTCAGTAAATGTTACATTTGACAAATCTGCTTTTCCTGCATTTGTTATTACCGCATCGCCGGTATTATTCTTAAATGTTGCTGTTGATATTATCAACTCACCGCCTGCATTTACTGTTAACGCATTTTTAAATCCGTTAAATTCTGCCAAATCTTTGATTGTTAATTTCTTATCTTTACTTACTATTACTCCTTCAAGTGTTCCCGCTATTTCAGGCGTTGCTGTTAATGTGTTTCCGCCACCGTTTATTACCATATCTTTCATTATGGTATGCTTACCGTCTATCCATGCTGTTACAGTATCATTTGGTATTACATCATAAGAAGAATCTTCATCGTATATTGCATTTGCAAGTCCGCCGTATCCTTCTGCTGTCAATTGTAAATATGATCCGTTTGCATCACCGGTTAAAACTACTTTATAGTTCATTGTTGATGAAGAGAAGTGATATATTTCATCAAATACATTTACTATATTTGCATTAGCTATCTTTATCTTATCGTTGTTTGCTTTATCGGTTAAAATATTCAATGAAGCTATTGTAACTATAGCATCATTAACATCTACATTGCTTAACAAATCTGCTTGTGCAGCTTGCAAATCTATATCAAGTTTCAAGTCCCAATTTGCAGCTGTTATAGCTACTTCCGCATCTATAGTTCCTATTGTTCCGTTTTCAATATCTAATACAGAATCCGTTCCGCCGATTGATAATGTTGAACTATCTTTCAAATAACTTTCTTCTTTTACTATAAGAGTCTTTTCCAAGTTGATGGTGTTGTTTTCTATGTCGTTTGCGATTGTTACTTCATCATTCTTAACATCTATTTTTCCGTTTTCACCCGTTATCTTATAACTTACTGTTCCACCTGTAACAATATATGTACCGCCATTATTCTTTATTTCACCGGTTACAATCTTTTCTGCATGAGATGTTATTGTTCCTGCATTTACTATCGCTTCTTCAGATTCGATTGTACCTTTGTTTGTTATAGTTGCATTTTCGTTATTTGTTATATTTGTTACTGTTACTGTTCCGCTGTTTGTTATTACTCCGCTGTTTATTAATCTTGTTACATTTATTTCTGCATTTTCTTTATTATTTATTGTTCCGTTTTCGTTGTTAGTTATATTGTTTCTTGCTGTAATTGATGATTTGTTTGTAATAGCTCCATTATTAATCAATGCCGAATCTGCCACTATTTCTCCGTCTTCTTCATTGTTTATTGTTCCACCCGTTTCGTTTATCATTGTTGATGTATATATTGTTCCGGAACTCGTTATTGTTCCGCTGTTTGTTAATCCTGTTGATTCTATCTCTGCTCCGGATTCATTGTTTATTATGCCTTTGTTGTCTAAACCTGGAGCGTATATTTTTCCATTTTCTTTATTGTTTATTATTCCGGTTTCATTGTTTGTTAAATTTCCTGCTGTTATTGTTCCGGAACTTATTACTGTTCCGCTGTTTGCAAAGTTGCCTGTCGTATCAATTTCCGATGCATTGTTTATTGTTCCGTCATTGTCTAAGTTCAATGCATATATTTTTCCGTTTTCTTTATTGTTTATAATTGCATTCGTGTTGTTTGTTAAATATGTAGCATGTATTTCTCCTGCACCTATATTGTCTATTGATGCATTTGATTTATTTGTAATATATGTCGGACTTATTGTTCCTTTATTTTCTATTTTCGTGTTATTTGTTATATCTACTGCAATTATTTCTGCTTCTGCATCGTTTGTTAATTTACCGCTTGTCACTATGATATCTTTCTGATATATTTCTGCCGCATTTTCTACATCTCCAACTATCTCTATTCTTCCGTAACCGTCAAACTCTGAATCTATTGCATTCGTGTTCTTTCCACCGGTAAATGTCATTGTTCCTTTATTTATTATTCCGTTTGAAGCACTTATCGCATTTGCAGATGATGTTACTACCGCATTTTCATTTATTCTTATTTGGTTGGTTGTAGCAATTGCTCCGTCTGTTGCATTATTGTTCGTTAATGCTCCGTTTATTGTTATATCTTCTTGGCTTATTGTGCTTCCGTTAGCATTTACTACTTCCGTTCCGGTTGCTATTATCGTTGTTCCTGTTCCGGTTATACCGGTTTGCAATGTTACACCTTCACCTTCTATGTTCAATGTTCCGTCGTTTGCTATATCTATAGCAGCTCCGTTTCCACTGAACGTTGCACTTGAGAGTGTTACTGTTCCTGCGTTTGTTATTACTGCTGCTCCGATATTATTTGTAAATGTTACAGATGATACTATTAACTCACCACTTTCACTTACGGTTAATGCATTATTGAAACCTTCAAAACTCTTTAAATTATTCATTGTCAATTTCGTATCATCGCTTACTATCATTCCGTCAAGTATTCCGGTTTCAGGTTCAGCTTTTATTGTTTTATCGTTACCGTTTATTACTAAATCGCCTATCAAATAGTTGTGACCGTCTATCCAACCTTGTACCTTATCAATATTTTCAGTTACGCTATAACTTGTTGCACCATCATATACTGCAATCGGAAGTCCACCGTATCCTTCTGCTGTTAATATTAAGTATGTTCCGTCTTCTCCGTTTTCTGCTATTACTTTATACTTCAAGTTTGTTGTGTATATACTGTCATATTCATCCGGATCAGGTATTGCATTGATACTTAAATTTGATACTTTAACTTTTGCTTGTCCTCTATCGGATAACAAGTTTATACCGTTTACTGTTGCTTGGCTACCATCTGCTACAGATACAACATTTAATGTATCTGTTTTTTGTTCTGCCAAATCTATATCAAGTTTCAAGTTCCAACTTGCAGCTGTTATTTTTACTGCTGCTACAACATCACTTGTTTTATTATTTTGAAGATCTAACGTTGCTCCGTTATTTATTGTTAATGTTGATGTATTTACTAAATAGCTTTCTTCTTTTAATTTAAGTGTTGTTGCTCCTAAATTTACATTGTTACCGGCTATTGATGTACTTATTGTTACTTCACTGTTATTTATATTTATTGTTCCGTTATCACCGGTTACCTGATAACTTACCGTTCCACCTTTAACATTATATATTCCGGTATTTACTATCTCTGCTATCATATTATCAGCATTTGATGTTATTGTTCCGCTGTTTGCTATTGCATTTACTGATGTTATTGTCCCTTCATTTGTTATTGTTCCGCTATTTGTTAAATCTGTTATTGTTACTGATCCTGCATTTTCTACTGTTCCGCTGTTTGTAAATGTCGTTACATCCATTGTTCCGGAACTTGTTATTGTTCCACTATTTGCTATTGTTACTGTAGTGATTGTTCCCGAACTTGTTATCGTTGCATTTTCGTTGTTAGTCAATGTATCTGCACTTATTTCACCATTGTTTGTTATTTCTCCGCTGTTTGTTATTGTGTTATCCGTTCCTGTTATCTTTCCATTATTTGTTATTGCCGCTGTCGCATTATTTGTTAAGTCGGTTGCTGTTATTGTTCCAGTATTTGTTATTCTTGCATTTGTGTCATTTGTTACTGTCGTTGCACTTATTTCACCATCGTTTGCTATATCAGCTTTATTTG
>JAFXOB010000097.1 GCA_017529005.1 Elusimicrobiota bacterium | reverse complement strand
TTATTTCTATGATTAATGCAATAACCGCAGTAACAGTCGTTCCGTTAAATAAAGATCCACCAAAACCGTTAGCACCTAAAACTGAAAAACCGCCGAGACAAACACCTAAAATTATTGCACCGCAAACAGCACCTAAAAATTGTGAAATGATGTATTTTATACATTCAGCAACGGTCATTTTGCCTGCAACACATACACCTATAGAAACGGCAGGGTTTACATGACAACCGGAAACATTACCGATAGAATAAGCCATAGCAACGATTGTTAAACCGAAAGCTAAAGCTGTGGCAATGTAACCTGCTTCAGGAAATTTGCAACCTGATACTGCTGCTACACCGCAAGCAATGAACACCAAGAAAAATGTTCCCGTAAATTCTGCAACATACTTTTTCATTTGTTTTCTCCTTGAATAAAAGTTTTAATAATTATATAAATTTTAATGTGTTTTATCAAAATAACTTCTTGACAATTAACACTTATAAAAATAAAATGAATTTAAAACAAAATTAGCTTATTGGAGGAGAAAAAATGTTAGATAAAAAAGTAGCAAATCTTATTAACGAACAAGTTAACAAAGAATTTTATTCGGCATATTTATACCTTTCTTTTGCCGATTATTACGAAGACGAAGGATTAGACGGATTTGCAAATTGGTATGTTATTCAAGCTCAAGAAGAAATGGATCATGCAATGATGATGAGAAGATATTTGTTGGATAACAGGGTATCAGTTAAGCTTGATACAATAGAAAAGCCTAACAAAACATTTGAAAATACTAAAGAACCGTTGGAAGCAGGTTTTGAACATGAACAATATGTTACATCTTTAATTAACAACATTTATTCGGCTGTATTTGAAATTAAAGATTTTAAAACAATGCAATTTCTTGATTGGTTTATAAAAGAACAAACGGAAGAAGAAAAAAATGCAGGTGATTTGGTAAAGAAAATGAAAATGTTTGCTGTTGATGCAAAAACACTTTATATGTTAAATTCCGAACTTGCAGCAAGAGTATATACACCGTCAACAACAGGACCAAGCAAATAATTTTTTTTTGATAAGTATTAAATCTGCATACAATATAAAAATTGTGTGCAGATTTTTATTTTAAAGAAGATGTATAATATAAAATTATGACAACAATATATTTATCATTAGGTTCAAATATCGGTAACAGAAGAAAAAACTTGGAAAAAGCCGTAAAGGAATTGGAAAAGAACAACATAAAAAAAATAAAAATTTCTTCTTTTTATGAAACAGAACCTGTAGGCCCTAAACAAAGAAATTTTTATAATGTTGCAGGAAAATTTGAAACAAATTTAAGTCCGCAAAATTTATTAAAAACAGTGAAACAAATAGAAGATAAAATTGGCAGAAAAAAAACTTATAGATGGGGACCGAGAGTTATAGATATAGATATATTGTTTTACGGAAAACAAATAATAAAATCAAAAAAATTAATAATACCGCACAAAGAAATAATAAACAGAGCTTTTGTTCTTGTCCCGATGGTGGAAATAGTACCAAAAGTTGTTCATCCGATATATCATAAAACAATAAAAAGAATGTTTGATGAATTGAAAAATAAAAAATCCGTAAGATTAATTAATTGCTTGAATTCTTGAAAATTTGATATACTTAAATATTATACTTTTGATTAAAAATTGAATAATATATACAAGTTTTTAGGAGGTTACAAAAAATGGCTTTTTATTTTGAAGAACCGTCTCACACTTTTAATGAATATCTTTTAGTTCCGGGATATTCCGATGAGAATTGTATTCCGGATAATGTTAGTTTGAAAACTCCGCTTGTAAAATTTAATAAAAGAAAAAAAGAAAAATCACCGTTAAGTATGAATATTCCTATGGTTTCTGCCGTTATGCAGGCTGTTTCCGATGATAAGATGGCTATTGCTCTTGCAAAAGAAGGAGGAATAAGTTTTATTTATGGAAGTCAAACAATTGAAAATCAAGCTGCTATGATAGCAAGAGTTAAATCGTATAAGGCCGGTTTTGTAACATCGGATTCAAATGTCCGTCCGGACCAAACATTAGAAGATGTTATTGCTTTAAGTCAAAAAACAGGGCATTCAACATGTGCTGTTACCGAAGATGGAACGGCTCACGGGAAATTGGTGGGAATAATAACCTCTAAAGATTTTAGAATTTCACATTGTAAACCAAATTCAAAAGTTGCTCAATATATGACACCGCTTTCCGAAATGGTAACAGGGCAGGAAGGTATTTCTTTAACTAAAGCAAATGAAATTATATGGAATAAAAAAATTAATCAGTTGCCGGTTGTAGATAAAAAAGGGAACTTAGTTTCTTTAATTTTCAGAAAAGATTATGCGACACATGAAACTCATCCTTTGGAGCTGCTTGATTCAAATCACAGATATATTGTAGGAGCCGGTATAAATACAAGAGATTATATGGATAGAGTTCCGGCATTGCTTAAAGCAGGTGCGGATGTTTTTGTTTTAGATTCAAGTGAAGGTTATTCTTATTGGCAGGCAAAAGCTTTAAAAGATATACATAAATATTTCGGTAAAAATATTAGAGTAGGTGCGGGAAATATTGTTGATGCAGACGGATTTAATTTTCTTGCGGAATCCGGAGCAGATTTTGTAAAAATAGGTATCGGTGGCGGTTCAATATGTATTACACGTGAACAAAAAGGTATTGGAAGAGGACAAGCAACTGCTACAATAGAAGTTGCAAAAGCAAGAGATAAGTATTATAAAAAAACAGGTATATATATTCCTATTTGTTCTGATGGCGGAATAGTTCAAGATTATCATATAACACTGGCATTGGCTATGGGTGCGGATTTTGTTATGCTTGGAAGATATTTTGCACGATTTGATGAAGCACCTTCAAATAAACTTGTTGTTAACGGAAGTTATGTTAAGGAATATTGGGGAGAAGGATCAAACAGGGCAAGAAATTGGCAAAGATACGATTTAGGCGGAAAAAAATCTTTAAGTTTTGAGGAAGGTGTTGATTCTTATGTTCCGTATGCCGGTCCTTTACATGACGGTGTTTCAATGACACTCAGAAAAGTTACTCATACAATGTGTAATTGCGGAGCACTTTCAATTTCGGAATTACAAAATAAAGCGAAATTAACATTGGTAAGCCAAACTACTATTAGTGAAGGTTCTGCTCATGATGTTATAGTAAAAAATACTTCAATGCAAAGTTAAAAGTTTTTTACGGATAATAAAAATGAAAAAATTTTCTTTAATACTAAGTCTAATGTTATTACTTATAGCAGTGTTTGTTTTGCAGTGTTTTGCAGATACAAAGATTAAAGAAATTAAAGTCACTGATAGTAATGTTCTTCCCGAAGATTTTTTGTTCATTGACAATAATGTATTAATAAGAAATGTAAGAAGAAATAAAATCGATATTGTTAGAAGATACATTAGAAACGGAGCAGATATAGATGCAAAAGATGATAACGGATTTTTTCCTTTATTAGCCGCTGTTGACAGTAATAATTATGATATGGCAAAACTTTTAATATATCTTGGAGCAGATTTAGATTTAAAAACGGGTAAAATATATGGTAAAAAAGGAATTATAGATTATGGAACTGCACTGATGTATTCGACAAGACTTGATCTTTATGAAATGTCAAAATTATTGATAAAATCCGGGGCTAATTTAAATATTCAAAACGAAGAGGGGAAAACAGCTTTAATGATAGCCGCAGAAAGAGGTAATGAAAAAATAACAAAACTGTTAATATCCAAAGGAGCTGATGTTAATATTCAAAGTGTAGATAAAATGACGGCACTTTCTTATGCGGCTCGATATGGTAAAACTAAAATAGTAAAAATATTAATATCTAAGGGAGCTGATGTTAATCATGTTCATTATTATGGTAAAACTCCTTTAATTGAGGCTATAGAAAACACCCGTTATGAAACCGTAAAATTGCTTATTGCAAAAGGCGCTGATTTAAATCATAAAAATAACGGTTATGATACAACATTGGATATAGCAAAGAGAGATAGAAATTCGGCAATTAACAGAAAAAAATCGACAGAAAATATTGATAAAATAATAAAATTATTAGAAAAAGCAAAAAAATAATTAATAAATGATATAAAAAAACAGTAAGAAAAATTTTTCTTACTGTTTTTTTGTTTTATAAAATTTTTAAAGCATTGTTTTTCTAAGTTCTTCGCCTGTTTTTGCACTTAAATATGAAGGAGGAATATCAAATATTGTTTTTGCTCCTCTTTGCCCTTCTTTATTCAATTTATAAGCTGCTCTTGCAAAAGCAACAAGTACACTTGATGTAAATTCCGGATTGGATTCAAGTTTTATATTATATTCTATTACATGTTTAGTGGTTCCTGTTTTACCTGTCCTGATAACACATCCGCCATGAGGGAGTCCTGAATGATTTTTTTTCATTTCATCCATTGTAATAAAATGAACGGTAGTATCATAATCCGAAAAATAGTTTGGCATTTCTTTTATTTCTTTTTCTATTTTTGCCTTATCGGCACCTTCTGCCGCTACAACAAAACATTCTCTTGTATGTTTTTGTCTTGTTGTAAGTTCAGGATTTTCACCGTTTTTTACTGCTTTAACGGCAGCTTCAACCGGAATAGTATATTGTCTTGCGTCTAAAACACCTTTAATTCTTCTTACTGCATCGGAATGTCCCTGACTTACACCTTTACCCCAAAAAGTATAGTCTTTTCCATCCGGTAAAATTGCATTTGCATACATTCTGTTTAATGAAAAAAGACCCGGATCCCAACCTACTGATATTATTCCTATTTTGCCGGATTCTTTTGCCGCTTTATCTACATTTGCAAAATGTTCTGGTATTCTTGCATGAGTATCAAAACTATCAATTATATTAAACATTTTTACATATTTTGGAGTTTGTATTGGTAAATCCGTTGCACTCCCGCCACATAAAATTAAAACATCAATTTTATCTTTCCAATTTTCGATTTCGGATACATTTACCA
>JAFXOB010000096.1 GCA_017529005.1 Elusimicrobiota bacterium | reverse complement strand
AATTCGTTTACTAAATTCTCGTCATAAAAAGCAATATTTATTTCTCTGTTTTTAAACATACTCAGTTTATTAAAATTTGCACTGCCCAAACATGCCCAGTTGTCATAAACAGCAGCTTTAACATGTGTCATTTTCGGATACAAATACACCTCTACACCTTTTTCTATAAAATAATTCGCTATTTTTAAATTTATTTTATCATATAAAACCATATCGTTAACCGCGGGGAAAATAACTTTAACATCTACACCTCTTTCTTTGGCTGCAACTAACTCTTCGACCAATGTCTTTTCCGTAAAATACGGATTTTCTATATATATTCTTCTTTTTGCTCGTCTTATGGCTTCAAGTTGAGATTCGTATATTTGATAATCGGTGGAATCAGTAAACAATAATCTTACATCTATCATATCATCCGCAGCTTTATTTTCTTTTCTTTTTGATTTTGTAAACAAACTTCTGTATGCAACCGCAAAATCACCGCCAAGCCCCGCAAAAGACCAAGATTTATAAAAAAGTTTTACGATAGGGGAAACAACAGGTCCTTCCAACGAAACCATTAAATCGTGCCATGTGTACCTGTATTCGTTTGCAATATTCATTCCTCCTACATATGCTTTTTTCCTATCTATTAAAAAGATTTTTCTGTGATCGGAAACAAGCCATGTATCGGGATGCATTCTCACTTTTATATCGGAATCTTCTTTCAAACAATCGACAATATCTTTCGGCTTTTTATAGTCTTTTATTATGGGATCTTGATTTTCTTTTGGAGTTGAAAGACTTCCGAAATAATCTATTAAAACTCTTACATCTGCAGTTTTTGAAGTTTGTTTTAAAAGATTTATTATTTCCATAGAGAATGTATCGGTTTTAAATATATAAGTTTGTATAAAAACAGAATGAGCAGCTGATTTTACTGTTTCTATAAAATCATCAAAAAAACTTTCACCGTCGACAAGTATCTTTAAATTTGCTTTATATTGCTTTGTTCCTAAATCTTCATCAAGAAACTTATTAAAATCATCGATATCCATCATTTCTTCATTATCTTCAATATCCGAATAATAATCTTCCGTTAAATTCGGCGCAAACGCCATAAGAGAGGAAGAGGTTGTTGAAAACAATCGGTAAACAGAAGTAAAAGGGGATTTTATTATAGGAACAACATGATTTTTTATTATAAAAGAATATAAAAAATTTCCGCTTGAAACTAATATATTGCCGCTTTCTTTTTCATCTTTTTGATAAGGCGGTAAAATTAAAGGTATTACAAATTTCTTTTCGGTATCTATATAAAAATAAACTATATCGTTAACATTTTTTGCCAAAGCCAAGAATTTTGTTTTATCAGGATAAGAAGTTTTTATAATATTTATAAAATTTTCCCTTGAGGTTTTTGATTTTTCTTTATCTGCCTTTTTCTCCGCTTTTAATTCTTTTTTTAAAGTATTATTAGTATTATTAGTATTATTAGCATTATTAGTATCATTATTGTCTGTATTATTAAAAGATATTTCCGTTTCTATATCTTTTATTGTTCCCAAGTCTGTTTCATATTGGTATTTCAATAAACTTTTATTGTTTTTTATACCGCTTTCCAAAACAAGTTCATTCATTATTTGTTGATATTTTTGTGTAGATAAAAGATTAACATCTTCAATCAAATCTTCTTTTTTTGCTATTTTTTCCGCATCCAACTTCAATCTTTTTATTTCATTTTTTTTATATTGTTTGGGTATTCTTAAGGTAAGATACAGATTTTTTGCTCCGAAATCCAAAAAAAGTTTGTTTTTTATAATAAAAACTTTCGACGGCATTACTAAATATTCTGCTATTGCTGATAAATTTATTTGTTCTTCCTGAGAACAAAATGATACTGATACGAAGGATATAATAAAAACTAATGATAAGTAGTATTTGAAAGACATATTAATTTAGTTTATGGGGTTATTGGGTTATAAGGTTATTGGTTGTTTTTTTTTGTTAAATAACCTATAACCCTATAACCCTTATAATCTTATAACCTTGCCATTATTAATGTTTAAAATGTCTCATAGATGTAAATATCATTGCAATATTTTTCTCGTTTGCCAAATCTATAGAAAGGTTATCTCTTATAGATCCTCCAGGTTGAATTATTGCAGTAACATTTTCTTTTGCCGCACCTTCTACAACATCAGGGAACGGGAAAAATGCATCTGAAGCAAGAACTAAAGGATATTTCGTTTCATCTATCTCAAATTTTGCTTCTTTCATTTTCTTTATTGCTATATTTAAAGAATCTATTCTACTCATTTGTCCTGCACCTACACCTACCGTCTGTTTTCCTCTAACAAGTATAATCGCATTGGATTTTACATGTTTACAAATCTTCCATGCAAATTCTAAAGATTCTTTTTCTTCTTTTGTAGGTTCTCTTTTCGTTATTGTTTTTGTTTCGTTTAAAAGTTGTTCGTCTCTATCCTGAACAAGCATACCGTCTGCCATCATTCTATATTCTGTTGACGGTTTCTTTACATATTTGTTAGGTTGTCTTAAAATTCTTATATTTTTCTTTGCCATAAGAACATCTAAAGCCTCTTGACAATAGTCCGGAGCTATAACACATTCAACAAATAACTTTGCTATTTCTTCTGCTACGGCTTTATCTACAACCATATTGAATGCAAGTATTCCTCCGAAAGCACTTACAGGGTCACATGCAAGAGCTTTTAAGTATGCATCTTTTACATCTTTTCCTTCTGCACAACCGCAAGGATTGTTATGTTTTATTATTGCACAAGCAGGATTATCAAATTCGTGAACAAGTCTCCAAGAAGCTTCCAAATCCAAATAGTTGTTATAAGAAAGTTCTTTACCGTGAAGTTGTTTTGCAGAAATTGCTGCACAAGAATTTTCTTCGTTACCGAAACTGTACAATGCTGCTCTTTGATGAGGATTTTCACCATATCTTAAAGAAGCAAGTTTTTTTAATGGAATTGCCTGTTGTGTAGGAAAATCTTCATAAGAAAGATAATTTGAAATTAATGCATCATAATAAGCGGTATGTCTGAAAGCTGTTCCTGCAAGTTTAAGCCTTAAATCGTTATTTACGGTTTTATTTTTTAAATTGTCTATTATTACGGAATAATCGGTAGGGGAACAAACTATTAAAACATCTTTATAATTTTTTGCTGCTGCTATTATAAGAGTTACACCACCGATATCTATGTTTTCAATAATGTCTTGAGATATGTTTTTATCTTCGGGTTTTGCAATTTTTTTTGCAGTTTCTTCAAAAGGATACAAATTAACTGCTACTATATCTATTGTATTTATTCCGAGTTTTTCCAACTCTTCCATATGTTTAGGTATATCTCTTCTTGCAAGTATTCCGCCATGAATTTTAGGGTTTAATGTTTTTACTCTACCGTCAAGCATTTCCGGAAAACCCGTAATATCTGATATTTCTTTACATTCTATGGAATTTTCTTTTAATTTTTTTGCGGTTCCTCCGCTGGAAATAATATCATATCCTAAAGATTTTAATTCTTTAGCAAATTCTACTATTCCTGTTTTGTCACATACACTTAACAATGCTGTTGCCATTTTACTAATCTCCTTTTTTATTCTTCTTCTATATAAACTTTAAATTCTCTAAATGCTTTAGCTATGTCCTGTGAAGAAAAACCTCTTCTTTGAAAAAACATAGCTGTTTTTCTTACTTCATTTTTATCTTTACCGTCAAACTTTGAAAATTTCTTCTTCATTATATCAATAATCTGCAAGTATGGTTCTTTTTCTTCCTTTGCACTGTCCATTACTT
>JAFXOB010000095.1 GCA_017529005.1 Elusimicrobiota bacterium | reverse complement strand
GGCAACTTTATTGATAAAAGCGGTAAAGTAATAGGTAAACATAAGGGAATAGTTTATTATACCATAGGGCAAAGAAGAGGGTTAGGATGTTTTCAAAACATGTTTATGTTTGTAAAATTTCCGCACAAGATAATACGGTAATGTTGGGTGATGAAAAAGATTTATATAAAAAAGAGTTTATTGTAACGAACTTTAATTGGATATTAGGCAAACCGCCTGCACAAAATTTTAGTTGTTCGGTAAAAATAAGATACAAACAAAAAGAGCATGCAGCAGATATAATAGTTTTAGATGATAATACAGTAAAAATTGTTTTTGAACAAGAACAAAAGGCAATAACACCGGGACAAGCAGCAGTTTTGTATGATGGAGATATTGTTTTAGGTGGCGGAACGATAGTAGGTGAAAATGGTTAAAGAAATTTCGGCACAAGATTTTGTTAAACTTGATAAAAGTAAAATAACGATAGTTGATATGAGAGAAGAAAAAGAATATATTGGTAATAGTTTTGAAAAAAGTATAAATCTTCCTATTTCAAAGTTTTGGGTAGGAGTTGATAATATACCTAAAGATAAACCTGTTTATGTTTTTTGCGAAAGCGGATATTTTAGTGAAGAGATGGTGATACTCCTTGAAGAAAGAGGATACGATGCAACAAATATTTTAGGCGGCTGGGAAAAGATAAAGAGTTGTTTTTAAAAGGTTGTAATTTGGAATTTATATTATAAAAATACAATAAATCGCGAAGCGATTTCAGAGACCTTAAGATTTTAGGCGAAACGAAGCATAATTCAAAAATTGCAATAATATAATTTGCAATTTTTGACGCGACTGGAAAGGTTTTAGGTGAGACGAAGAAAATTTAAAATGTAGTGTACTGATATGGTAGCGAAGCGATATAGTACATAAATTTTAAATTTTCAAAGTCGTAACCAAAAAATTTCGGTCGCAATAGGAGAATATAATGGAAAAAAGAGAAGTGTATTTAGATAGCAGTGCTACAACAAAGGTAAGAGAAGAAGTATTAAAAGAGATGTTACCTTACTTTACTGATGTTTACGGAAATGCATCATCCGTTCATACTTACGGGCAGAAAGCAAAAGCGGCATTAACCAAATCAAGAGAAACTTTTGCGAAACTTATAAATGCCGAATCTCCGGAAGAAATAATTTTTACTTCTTGCGGAACCGAATCGGATAATATTGCAATTGTTGGCAGTTTACTTGCAAATGAAGGTAATCATGTTATCACAAGCAAAATAGAACATCATGCTATACTTTTTACTTGCCAAAACTTGGCAAAAAAAGGTTACAAAGCGGATTATATATCTACCGATAAAACAGGCAGAGTAAATATTGAAGAATTAAAAAGTAAAATTACAGATGATACCGTAATAGTAAGTATAATGCATGCAAATAACGAAATCGGTGTAATAGAACCGATAGAAGAAATATCAAAAATTTTAAAAGAAATAAATAAAACAAGAAAGAACAAAATATTGTTACATACCGATGCGGTTCAGACCGCAGGAAAACTGAAACTTGATGTTCAAAAGTTAGGTGTAGATTTGTTGTCCGTATCGGGACACAAATTTTACGGACCTAAAGGTATCGGTGCTTTATATATTAGAAAAGGTACAAAAATCGAACCGTTGTTTCATGGCGGACATCACGAGTTCGGTATGAAACCGGGAACGGAAAATGTTGCCGAAATTGTAGGTATGACAAAAGCGTTGGAACTTGCAAACTTGGAAATGGAACATGAAAGCAAAAAAATATATGAGTTAAGAAACAAATTAATGAATGGTATTGTTGAAAAAATTCCTGAGGTTGTAATAAATACGGATATAAAAAATGCTGTTCCGAGTGTTTTGAGTGTAAGTTTTAATTATATTGAAGGGGAATCTTTACTTTTAATGCTTGATATGGCAGGTATTGCGGCATCTGCAGGTTCTGCATGTGCGACAGGTTCTGCAGAGCCGTCACATGTTTTGTCTGCAATAGGTGCAAGCCCGTTGGCGGCACAAGGAACATTAAGGTTTTCATTAGGTAGAAACAATACCGAAGAAGATATAGATTATGTATTGGAAGTATTGCCGAAACTTGTTGAAAGAGTAAGACAAATGTCTCCGGTTTGGGAGCAAAGAAAGTAGTTGAAAAGTTTTTATAATGATTTTACCGCTTAGTCGTTAAGACCACAGAGTTTAAAACGAACCGAAGTATTTGGCGACTGCGGTGTACAAAAATAAAGCGAAAGCGATTGGTACATAAGGGAGCCAAATACAAAGGTATAGTTTAAAATATGTGGTCGTAATAAGGGAGAAGAAAATGAAACAGATATATTTAGATAATCAATCAAATACAAGAATGGACGATATAGTTTTTGATTCTATGGTTCCGTATTTAAAACAATATTACGGAAATCCGCAAAGCATTTATTCTTTAGGACAAATTTCTAAAGATGCAATAGAAGAAGCAAGAATTTCAGTTTCAAAACTAATAAATTCAAAGCCGGAAGAAATAATTTTTACTTCTTGCGGTTCCGAATCCAACAATTTGGCAATAAAAGGGTATGCATACGGAAACTCTAAAAAAGGGAAACATATTATAGTTTCCGCCATAGAACATTTTTCTGTTTTAAATGCAGTAAAAGCTTTGGAAAAAGACGGTTTTGAAGTTACTTATGTTCCGGTGGATAATAAAGGTTTTGTTTTGTTGGATGAACTTAAAAAATCTATAAGACAAGATACAATTTTAGTATCAATACAATATGCAAATACGGAAATAGGAACAATTCAAAATATTGATGAAATATCAAAAACAGTTAAAGAAAAAAATATTGTGTTACATGTTGATGCGGTTGTTGCAGCAGGCGTTATACCTATAGATGTTGTTGAATCCAATATTGATATGCTTACAATTTCAAGTTCTGTAATGTACGGACCTAAAGGAGCAGCAGCTCTTTATGTAAAAAAAGGAATATATTTAAAACCGCAAATAGATGGCGGAGTACAAGAATTTAATAAAAGAGCGGGAACAGAAAATGTTCCGGCAATTGTGGGCTTTGGTGTTGCTTGTAGCAGAGCTTTAAGCCAAATGCAAGAAAATTACAATAAAATAATAAAGTTAAGAGATAAGCTCATTACCGGTTTACAAAAGAATATAGATTATATTTATCTTAACGGACCAACGGAAAACAGGTTGCCGACAAATGTAAATTTTTCTATAGAATTTGTTGAAGGGGAATCTCTTTTTCTGTTACTTGATGCTAAAGGTATAATGGCATCAAGCGGGTCTGCCTGTGCAAACAAATCTTTAAAAATATCGCATGTGTTAACGGCAATAAATGTTGATGTTGCAGTAGGGCAAGGTTCGATAGTGTTCACGTTATCTAAATATAATACGGAAGAAGAAATAGATTATGTTATAAATGAGTTTCCTACTATTGTTAAAAGATTAAGAATGATGTCACCGTTATACGACCATTTTAAGAGTACCGGTGAAAGAATGAAAGCCGGTCCGGGAACAGATTACGAACACCATCATGAAGAATAGTAAATATAGGTTATAAGTTTATAAGGTTATAAGATGATAGGTTCGTTTGTCGTTAAACTTATAATCCAATAACCTAATAACACTATAATCCAAAAGTTGTTTGATTTTGATATGGAATGTAAATTAATAATAAAGATTAAGTAATAGACAAATAGTTTGGAGGTTAAAAGGTATGGCTTTTTATAGTGAAAAAGTAATGGATCATTTTGCTAATCCTAGAAATGTGGGAGAAATAAAGGATGCATCGGGCGTAGGTGAAGTTGGTAACCCTGTATGTGGTGATATGATGAAATTTTATATTAAAGTTGAAAATAACGTAATAAAAGATGTTAAGTTTAAAACTTTCGGTTGTGGTGCGGCAATTGCCGTATCTTCAATGGTATCCGAAATGGCAATGGGAAAAACAATTGAAGAAGCACTTGCTTTAACAAACGAAGCGGTTGCAAAAGAATT
>JAFXOB010000094.1 GCA_017529005.1 Elusimicrobiota bacterium | reverse complement strand
TGGTAAATTATCTTGTATATCCAACAAAGTTGTTTTTCCTGATATTCCAAGTATATTTACACGAGAAAAGCACATAGAACAATCTTTATTTTGTTCTAAAAAGTTCATTTGTTTTTCAAGTTTTCTATTGTCTGTCCAATAATCATCACCTTCAAGTATAGCTATATATTTACCATTAGCCAATTCAAAACATTTTTTCATATTATTTGAAATACCCAGAGTTTTTTTATTTGGAATATTTTTTATTAATTTCGGATATTTTTTTTCATATTTATTAATAATTTGTTGAGTATTATCACTAGAAAAATCATCAGATATCAAAATTTCATGTATAAAATATCCTTGTTGTTGAACGGCACTTTCTATTGCTTTTTCAATATATTTTTCATGATTATAAGAAATAATAATAGTTGTTATTATAATGGAAATTTTTTCTCTTGTATTTATAGATTTAAGATTTAATTCTTTATTACTACTTAACATAATTATTTTTCTCTGTTTTTTTATTTTAATAATTTATACAATATGTTGTTTTATAATTATATAAATTTCATAAAGGAAATAAATGAATAAATTCATAGTTTCGGTAATTATTCCGGTATACAATGTAGAACAATATTTAAAGAAATGTCTTGATAGCATTATTAATCAAACATTAAAAAGCATTGAAATACTTTGTATAAACGATTGCTCAACGGATAGTTCTTTTGAAATATTAAAAGAGTATGCCGGAAAAGACAATAGAATAAAAATATTAGATTTAAAGCAAAACAAAGGTGTTTCCCATGCAAGAAATTTAGGCTTAGAGCTAGCTAAAGGTAAATATATTTATTTAATAGATTCCGATGATTGGCTTGATGATAATTATCTTGAAACAATGGTTCAAAAAATAGAAGAAGTCAATTCCAACATACTAATCAATGCAAATTTTGTTAATGAATATACAGATAAACAAAAAAAGTTATACAGCAAATTTGATTTTTTAAAAAACGATTTTGAAATAGTTAATTCAAAAATCACTCAAAGATTTTTTCCCCCTGTAATTTGGACAAGATTATACAAAAGAGATTACATTGAGCAATATAAATTTAGATTCCCACAAGTAAAGTGTGGTGCAGAAGATATTTATTTTGCTTATGCATGTGATTTAATGCAAGAAAAATCCTATATTTTTAAAGGACCGTATCATCATTATTTTCAACATAGTTCTTCAGCAATGCATAAGAAAGAAAGAGGTTATTTTTATTTTGAAAGTTTTAAAATTTTATACGATTTTTTAAACGAAAAAAAAGTTAATTTAGACGATATAAAATTATTTTTTGTAGAATCTTTAATTATAGATAATAAAGAAAAATTTGATTTTATAAAAAACTATTTATCAAAAATAGAAAAAACATTCAATAAAAATATTAAAATTTACAACAAACAGGAAATTTTCTTGTTTAATATTATAAAAGAATCAAAAAATTTTGAAGATTTTATATCTAAATATAATCCTAATATTTCTTTAAGCTTTCTGAAACAAAAAATGAGTATCAAATAAATTATATTATTTTTTTAGTTTGTTTCTTAAAATTGCTATATAATCTTTATATTCTTGTTGTTTGTTACTTCTTCCGAAATTGTTGTTATGTAATCTTCTTTTTGATGTTAAAATCGGTATTTTTTTTACTTTGATATTTTTCTGTTGCAATCTTATTTGAAATTCTACAATATCACCGGCTTTTAATACTTCATCAAATGTTCCAACTTTATCAAACACTTCTTTTTTTATCATAGAACATCCTGCAAGTGCACCAAAATAATCATCCGGCCTTGCTTTTAACTTTCTTTTATCAATATCACATAATTCCGGTGACACAAATTCATGAGACATACTAAATACCGCTTCCAAACTATTATCTTTTACAAATTCATTATATAAATTTGATATGCTATTTTCTGTCATAACATCATCAGAATCGACATATAAGATATATTCACCTTTTGCTTCTTTAAGACCTACATTTCTTGTTTTACCAATATGAGAAAAATTTACTTCTATTGTTTTGCAGCCGAACTGGTCTGCTATCTGTTTTGTATTATCCGTACATGCATCACAAACGACAATCATTTCAATATCTTTGACATTTTGTTTTTGAACACTTTCAATTGCTTCCCCTATATATTTGGAAGCATTTTTTGCTGCTATTATTACCGATATCATTTGTTTAAAACTCCTTTTCTTAATATAGAAGTAATAATACTTTTAATTGTACGGTTTTGTTGTAAAGTTATATTCTTACCATGAATTCTTCTAATATAAAAAACTTTATCAATATAATGTTTAATGTTTATTCCTTTCATTGAAATTCTATATATAAATTCCGCATCTTCTATTCCGCTGAATTTCTCATCAAAAGCACCATATTTATCAAACAATTCTTTTTTTAAAACAGTACTTGGTAAGTATTGTTTAAAAGTATCTTCTATTGCCTTTTCATGCATTGCTCTTTTATTTTTTTTAAGTTCTTCATTTTCAAAAATATTTTCATATTTTGTAAAAACTATTTGACAATCAGGATGATCTTTAAAATATTGCATTTGTGTATTTAGTTTATTTGGCAGCCAATAATCATCGGAATCCAAAAATGCTATATACTCTCCTTTTGATTTTTCAAGAGCCATATTTCTTGCTACGGATATTCCCTTATGTTCTATATAAAAATATTTTACATCTTTATATTGGTTTAATATTTCTCTTGTATTATCGGTTGAACCGTCATCTACAACAATTATTTCCATATTGTTGTAATTTTGTGCATAAATACTTTCTATTGCTTGTTTTATATATTTACCATTATTGTATGTCGGCATCATTACCGATATTAACGGATTATTTGTCATTTTTTTTATCTTCTTCTTCCTTAAAAACAGGTTGCCAACCTTCTTCTTCATCAACATCGTGTATAGGATCGGCAAGTAACATTTCTTGTGCATCTGCATATTCAGAAACTTTCATTTCGAAATTATCTTTTGTTACAACTGCTTCATCAAAGGCAGGATTATTGTCAGAGGTTTCCCCTTCCGCAATTATTTCTTTTTGTAAAAGATCATCTATAAAAGCATTCAACTTTTGATCAATATCAGACGGGCAATTTGTAATTTTTTTTAAAGCTTCAAGAATTGACTGTTTTGAGCAACCGTTAAGTATTGATTGGAAAACAATACTTCCGCAATTATTTATTGCATAATAAATACCTGTTTCCGAATTTATTATAATTGCAACATTATTTGTAACATCCGCAAACATTTTTGATTCATTTAATTTATACACTTTATAACTCCTTAATAAATTGTTTTAATATTTTTACATTTTTATTTAAATCTTTTGATAAGTTTATTTGATAAAAATCCAAATCTTTAACAAAAGATATCAATTGTTTTATATATTGAGGGTCTTTATCTTTATCCATTTGTGTCGCTGTGGAATAAACAAATTGAGTCAAAGCTTTATTTTTATCAGTTCTTTCAATAGTAGGTTCAACTACATTACTAATTTTAGGAAAAACAACTGCCTTTATAGACAAATTTCGTATAATATTATTGTCATAAGAAGATATATTTAGAACATACTTCGTATTATTGTAGTTATTACACATAAACTCAGATTTTAAATTTGGCATTTGTTTATATATATGTTCCGATAAAGTAATAATAGAATATATCGGTAGTGCCAATAAATTATTTGTTTTGTTTAATATCAAATAATCATCGGAAACATATTGAAATCCGTTTGTCAAACAAGATACGGACAAAGTAGATTTCCCGCTACCGCTTTTAGCACATATTAAAATACCTTTATTATCTATTCCAACCGCAGCAGAATGAACTAATGCAGAATGTTCTGTTCTAACTATTTGACTTATTAATTTAACGAACAAATGTCCTTGCTTTGAAAGAATATCATAAGAAAAATCTTCCGCTACAAAATAATATTTTTTTGATTCACTATTTTCGGCATTTATTATTTTGTTTTCTAAATCTATTCTTATAAGATCTTTTTTATCATAAGATACTTCTATCCATTTTGATTTATTGTATTGATCATTGATATAGGAATATATATTATCTTTCCATATATATATAGTTTCATCATATTTATCGATATTGTTTTTTAAAGAACAAGAAAAATATTTTTCAAGTTCCGGTAAAAAATTTTTATAAGCTATTTGCAATCTTATAACTTTTATACCTAAATCCAAATATTTTGTAACAACAGAATTTTGTTCTGCCGTTTTTTTATAACGAGAATCCAAAAAGTCATAATATTTTAAAAGTGAGTTTTTATTAACATTTAATATATATGTTTCTGTCTTTAATATCATATTTTAAATATCCTGCTTGCAGTTTTATCAAAAAACAAAGTATTAATTATAGGTGTTTTTTGTATTATTTTCAAGTACAAAAATTGACTAAATAATTTTATTTTATTAGAAAAATGTTTACATTTTGTTATTTCTCTTTTTAATTGTTGGGCTTTGCTAAAGGCTAAATGTGTTTTTGTATAAAAGTTAAAATTTTTTTGCTCTTCTTTTGATATCTTTATTGAGGATATTATATTATTAGGAATTACATTCGGTAAGAAAGAATCAAAAAGTTCCAGCATTATTTTTATTTGGGCAAGAGTCTCTGTTTCTTTTGCATTTTGTATTAAAATATTCCAATCTATATTTTTATTGTTTTTTATAATATACATACCATCTAAAAACCAAGACACATTTTTATAAAAAGGTTGAGAATAAATTATATTATCAAAGCCATTATTAAACAATAAAAAAAGAAAATCCTCTATTTTAGGAATTAGAACTGTTAACCCATAAAAATTATATTTTTTTGCTCTTTCAAAAATCTCTTTATATTTTTTGTCAGAATTTTTATTACTTTTAACAATACTATAATGAACATCTATTATTTGATTTTTATTTTTAGCTATTGTGTTTGCATGTC
>JAFXOB010000013.1 GCA_017529005.1 Elusimicrobiota bacterium | reverse complement strand
CCAACATAACCTATAACTTGCCCTTGTTTTACTCTTACACCTTTTTTTATACCTTTACCATATTTGGATAAATGTCCATAATATGTTTCATAACCATTACTATGTTTTATAATTACTAAATTTCCGTAACCACCGCTGTACTGCGATTTTTTTACGATTCCATCACCTACTGCCGATACCGGAGTACCTATAGGTGCGGCATAATCAATACCTTCATGTGCTCTGTAATATTTTAATATAGGATGATATCTTTTCTTTGTAAAATAGGAAGAAATTCTTTTAAATTGTAAAGGTGCTTTTAAAAATGCGCTTTTTACGGATTTTCCGTTTTCATCAAAATATCCTTCATCACCTTTAGAATTTATAAATTGTATTGCAGTATTTGTTGATGTTGCGGTAATATACTGTCCTGCAATAATTTCCGATGAAAGAACGGTATCTTTTTTTTCTAAAGTTTTTACCTCATATATCAATTTATATTTATCACCTTGCCTGCAGTCGGTAAGAAAATCTATTTGCCATGCAAACATATCCGCATAAGCAAGAATGATATTAGGTTTTATTTCCGAAGCTGACATTGATTCCCACAAAGAATTTTCTATTGTTCCGGAAACTTCAAAAATTTTTGAAGTTGTTTGTAATGCAACTTTTTCCGAGGTTAATACATTGTCTGTAGACTTATCTATAGAATAAAAATATTGACCTTCCGGGAAATATTTAAAATTTGTCCATGTTTGTTCAATATCCGTGTTTGTTGAATATGTTATTTCATAAAAATCGTTAGGCTTGCATTTATTTATATTTATATGTTTTTTGAGTTCATTTAATATTATATTACTTTCTTGTTTTGATAATTTTGTTTGTTCAAATGTTTTACTGAAAACATCACCGGGTTGAAACACAACCGTTTCAACTTCAGGAACTTTTGTTATATCTATTTCCATATTATCGCTTGTACATCCGATAATTAAGAAAACAAAAAATAATAAGCACAAAACAAGTTTTTTCATATCTTTAGATTATAGCAAAATATAAAATATTATGCTTTTCTATTATTTTTTATTAATGAATTTTATAAAATTTTTAATGTATTTTGTAAAAGAATTCAATGAATAATATTTTCTCACAATACTATAATTGCGATTAGATTCTTTTTGCCACATTGTTTTGTTGGTATACAACTCAATAATTTTAGTTATAAATTCCTTAGTATTAATATCAAAATGTTTTTTTTCTAAATTTTTTATACCTTCCAAACCAAAATTTGTGGATACTATAGGGGTTTTTGCTGCCATCGCATCAAGAATTTTTTTCTTAAGGCCTGCACCATACCTTAAAGGACAAACAAATACTTTATATTTTGATAATTCTTTTGAAATATTTTTTATATTATCAACGGAAATAATATTTTTTGTGTTTTTTATTTGTTTGCTTCCATATCCTAAAATATAAAATTTTATATTTGGAATTTTTATTTTATTAAAAATATTTTTAATAAAATAATTTACTGCATCAATGTTCGGTTTATGTTCAAAAAAACCGAAATAACAAATATCTTTTCTGTTTTCAAAATCTTTTTTTATAGAATTAGCAATTTTTGTGCATGTAGGAATAACAACAATTTTTTTGTTAGGAAAATATTCTTTTAAAATTTGTTTCTCTTTATCCGTTATTGCAATTAAAATTTTTGCATTTTTATAGAATAATAATTCTTTAGCTTTAAATAATTTTAAATTACCTATTTTTTTTACATTTGATAAAGCTTGGCTTTTAACAAATCCTATCTCATGAACATCTACTATTGGCATTTTTATTAATTGCATGAATTTGCACACATCAAACGGCATGGAAAAATATTTTTCAAAGATGCAGATAGATATATTATTTTGTTCTAAAAATTTTTTAAAATTTGTTTCCGAAGTTATCGGTTTAATAATATTTTTTGTTAATTTTGAAAAATTTTTAATGTAAGTTTTGGATAATTCTTTATAATTTAGCGGTATAAAAAAGATATTAAAATATTTTTTAAGTTCTTTTGTAAGAGTGTATACTCTATAATCTCCTGCAGACATTTCCGGATTGGGTAAAGTAGGAGAAATTATTAAAAGATTTTGTTTTACCATAACTGTTCTAAATCTTTCTTTTCAAATTTTTTGTTTATATCTTTGAAATAGGATTTTTCTTTTTTATCAAAAAAATCTTTAACTTGTTTTTTGTTAAACATTCTATAAATTATTGCAAACGGAGTGATAAACAAATAAAACGTAATAAAAATTATAACTTTTGTATTAAATTTACCTACAACATCTGCAAATTTCAGCCACCCTTTTGCTATCCAATAAGAAGGTTTTCCACCGAACAAGGCAAGTAATAAAAACAATGCAGTTAATAAAAGAAATACTTTTATTTTAAATATAACAAAAAGTATTAACCATGCTAATGTAAGCACAATCATTGTTTTAAGTTCTTGTTCTTTATTCATAATTTGTTATTTTATCATTTTTTATATTAATATGACAACGAAAATATTGAAAATTTAATATGTTTTTCCTTGCACAACAGGTGCTAAATTATATAAAATATCGTATTATGAATAATTATAAACTTTTATCAGGAAATGAGGCTCTTGCACAGGGAGCTTATGAAGCAGGACTAAAATTTGCAGCTTCCTATCCGGGAACACCTGCAACAGACATTTTAGAGTATTTAGCACAGTTCAAAGAAGTAGATGCACAGTGGTCAATAAACGAAAAAGTAGCTTTTGAAGTATCACTCGGTGCTGCTTTTGCCGGAGTAAGGTCAATTTATTCGTCGAAACATGTGGGAGTAAATGTTGCGATGGACCCTTTAATGACGGCAACATATTCGGGAATAAATGCAGGTTTTGTTATTGTTACCGGTGATGATCCCGGAATGCACTCATCTCAAAACGAGCAGGATAACAGACTTGTTGCAAAGTTTGCAAAAATTCCGTTACTTGAACCTTCGTCCCCGCAGGAAGCAAAAAAACTAATAAAACTTGCTTACGAAATAAGTGAAAAATTTGATACCCCTGTTTTGTTTAGAATGACGACAAGAGTTGCTCATACTAAAGAAACGGTTGAAATAGGACAGAGAGTTGAAGTTGCCGATAAACCTTTCGAAAAAAATCCGAGAAAATATGTTATGGTTCCGGCAAATGCTTACAAAAAACATATAGATTTGGAAGAAAAATTATTAAAAATGCAGGAATTT
>JAFXOB010000093.1 GCA_017529005.1 Elusimicrobiota bacterium | reverse complement strand
GGTTAATGCACCTAACTTCGTAAAAGATTCTATTATATTGCTCCCTTGGAAACTTTTCTTTAACAGATCTATATCTATCATTATTAAATTTTCACCATTTACTATTTTATCTTCTAATTTTGCTAAATCTTTCTGATTAGTTATTTCATCTATCTCTGTTTTATCCATACTGTAATAATCGTATATATATGCTTTATTTGTTTTGCTATCTCTTATTATTTGTCCTGATATTTCGTTTTGCCGATACTCATCTTTTATCTCATTACATGCCACATAAATTTCTATTCCTTTCTCTTTCAATTCTTTAATCTTCTCTTTATTTAATTCTAACTTTCTGTATTGTTCTTCAGTTATTACTTTTCTTGCTCTTCCGTTTTCTACTGCTTTTATTAATGCGCTTCCCGTTAAATTTTTCAAATCTATTATTGTCTTTTGTCCATACATTATTCCCAATGCTCGTTTTATTTCTAATGCTGTTGTTATATATTCTTTTATTTGTTGCGGTGTTTTTCCTTCTAATTCTATCTCTCCGATTTCCAATAAACCATTATTAATTTCTATACCGACTCCATCTATCATTACAACTCCTTCTGTTTCGGTATTTGATGTTTCCGTTAAGCCCATTTCCTGTAATGCTTCTTTTATCTCTTTTGTCCCATTTAATGCTTGTGCTACTTTTATACTCGTTTGACCTTTGGCACCATACATTAATAAATCACTGTTCTTTATTCTGTATATACTTGAACCATCTATCTTTATTCCGGTATTTATTAATGTAAAACTATCTCTTATTTCTTCTATGTCTTCTACTATTCCTACACTTATTTGACCTTCTTCATTTAATCTTGCATTCGTTCCAAACAATTCTATTGCCTGTTTTATTCCGCTTGCTTTTATTGTTTTATAATCTATTATTACATGTTTTATCTTATTTGTCTCTTTTGCTATTGTTCCCAATATTGTTTTTACTGTTTTTGTTATAAATCCGTCCGTTTCAACAACATCATATTTGGTTATAAAGGCTTTTAATTGTCTCGCTTCCAAAATATTTTTTGCTATACTTAACGGATTTAATGTATGTTCTTCATTATATTGTTTATGAATTATAATTGAAGGTATTGAGAATAGTGTCAATATTATTGGGATTATCAATTGAAAGAAAGATGATGAATCAAGATCAAGTATTAAAGTGTTAATTCCCAGTAACAATGTAAAAAGTAAAGACATTAAAGTAGGCAGAGAAAATATTAATTCCTTCGTTTCAACAAAAGCCTCATTTAAATTTTTCCCCTTCAATATTTTGGGAATAAAATGAGCCAATATGAAGAATACTTGAGATGATACAAAAACATAAAGGCCAACAACCGGATTGAAGGCGGAAACAACTATAGGAATAACCTTAAATACAATTTCTTCCCATATATATGCGTTTTTATCCAAGAACGAAAATCTTTCCATCATTTTCTTTTTATTTGATAATAAATTATATACATAAGGTTTGAAATCATTAAAATCTGTAGTATTTGCAATTTTTGTTCGTACTTCAGAAGTTATTGGTATGCCGTTTTTTAAACACATTAAAAGACTTTTAAATTTGACATTATCGATACTTATGGGAATATCAAATTTATGAGCTTCTTTTAATATCGTTTTTAATTTTAATTTGTAAACTGTTTTAGATATTTCTTCCAATGTTTTAATATCAACTGCTTCTCTAAAAATATTTATTATTTGTTTATCTTTTTTTGTTAATTTTTTATGGGTACTAATAAATTTCATAAATTTATTAATTACAGGAATTTTCCAAGAAAGAATAATTCCTATGTTTTTAATTTTGGTATAAAACTTATAATATCTCGAAGATATATCTCTATACTTAACGGTTGTAAAATTAAGCAAAGTTATAACAAATTTATGAGTATTGTAAAATTTATTTTCATCATAACATTTTTCATATAAATCACAGAATTTATGAAAATTATACATATAATTTGCTTCGCCATGATAGTACCTGCCATTAGGTAATGTTTCTAATATTTCGTATGGAAGATCTATTAATTTTACAATCAAAGATAAATCAAAGTCCATAGAATCGTTATTATATTCTGCATTATTACCTGCACTTAAAAAATTAAGCAGAAATTTTAATTTTTTAGGATCGTTTAATATTTTTTTAGCAATATCCGAAGGTAATATATCAAATATAGGATTTCCCTTATTTGAAAAATCCAACATTGTTTTTAATATTTCCATATCTATTATTTCCAAATCCAACTTATTTTTTTCTTTTAAAAACTTTTTAAGTAAACTTTTTTGTTTCCTTTTTGAATTTATTTTTTCTACTTTTTTTAATATTTCATCTATAAATTTTGCATCCATTTCGAATAATTTTTTTATTTGTTCATCGTTAAAATTAAATCTTGTAACAACTTTAAATAATAGGTTGATTTTATCTTGTTCGTTCTTACCGGTAATAAATTCTTTTTTATATAAATAGTTCGCTATATCTATAAAAATTATTATTTGGTTCAAATTTAAATTTACTATAGAATTTTTTAAACACATTTTTATTGCATCTTTATTTATATTCTGTAACTTGTTTTCTAAAGATTTTATTTTGTCTTTTGAAATATCTTTACATTTACTCAATACTATTTCCAAAATTGAATCTTTTTCAATATCTATACGTGTTTCCGTTTGTTCCATCTTTTTTTGCTTTTTTGATGAAAATGTAAATATTTTAGAAACAAATATTTTTGTTATTATATCTTTTAACTCTGCTTCACCTACATAATAAATAATATTATTAGTAATTTCTAAAAGTAATAAAAAGTTTTCGTCAACAATATTCAATTTATCCAAAATTTCTATTAAATCTACAAGCTTTTCTTGTAATGTCATCTTTCTTTTCAATATATTTTTGATTTGTTCTTTTTCATCCGCATCCAATGTTTCTACAATGCTTTGATTATACAAAGATAATGCCTTTATAAATCCATTATAATTCTTCATGTATATTGAAACTGCTAATTTTTTCAAAACTTCAATATTTTCTCTAACAAATTTTTCTACACCGCTCAGATCTTTATTTAAAAGTTTTTTACCATATTCAAGAATATCTTTTAAATTTGGTTTTCCTATTTCATCAATAAGTTCAAGTTCATCTATATAAACAGCAATCTTACTTATTGATTGCATAAACATCAGAAAATCTCTATCCATATTTTCCAAATTATTAAATATTTCAAATAAATCCGCGAATTTATTTTCTAAAGGCACATTTCTTTCCAATATCTCTTTAATTTTTGATTTACTTGCCGAACTTAATTGTCTTGGTATATTACGATTAAATTCTTTTAAAGAACTTATAAAACCGTTATAATTTCCAAGGCATAAAAATATAAATATTTTCTTTAACGATTTGCTTCTTTTAATATCTACATTCCCGACTCCGCCTAAATCTATAAAAGTTATGTTACCATTTGCAGTAATGAAAATATTTCCGGCATGTAAGTCGGCATGATAAAGAGCTTGGCCGGTAGGACTATTTTGAGCATCAAAGAATACTTCTGTAAAAAATTCTTTTAATATTTTAAAATTTATTTCTTTTCTTTCTGCGAGTGATAATTCTATGTTGTTTAAAGAATGTCCTTTTGCGCTTGTTTGTGTAAATAAAACTCTGCCGTTATTTATAAGTTCAGGAACTAAAATTTCCGAATTTCTTGCCTTAAGTTGTTTTGAAAATTGTCTTAAATTTTCAGATTCTATTCCAAAATTTAATTCTTCGTCAAATAAATTTTTTAAATGTTCTGCTTTGGGTATCATTTTTTTATATTGTTCCGGTAATGGTGATGTTTCTGATATAATATATTCTCTTATTTTTGAAAAAACAAAGAAATCTTCTTCGTAGTTTTTCATTATGTTCGGTCTTTTTATTTTTATAACATCAAACATTTTTTTGCCGATAAATTTAATTAAATAGGTAAGACCTATAGATGCGGACCCCAAACATTTTCCAACAACTTCCACTTTATCCAACAATCCTAATCTTTCCAAATATTTGAATATTACAAATTTGGATAAAGGTTCATTTTCAGATCTTACTTTTGAAACTTCCTCATTAATTATATAACCGTATTTATCATCCAACTGTTCAAAAACTTTATTATTTGAAAGAATCTGTAACAATTTCAAAACAGCCATGCCCGAATTTACACCTATTGCAACAATTAACCTTCCAAGTTGTCTTGCTCTAAGTTCCCCTTCTTCCATATCAGAATTTTCTGTTTCATTTTTTATATCAATAAGAGCGGAAAACAAATTATTTACAAATACAACTTTTCTTTCGTCACTTATATTTCTAAAAACAATTTCAAATATTTTTTTGAACATATTTGCCATTGCAACATTTAAATTATTGACTTTTTCGTCAGAGAAAAACAAGTTATTAAATAAAACATTTTGTAATCCTATTATCACTTCCGAAATATTTTTCTCTTTAGATTCTTTTTTATTCAATATTCCGTTGCTTCCTAAAAATATTGTTCTTATGACATTTTCTCTTTCCGTTTTAGACATGAGTTGAAACTCTGTTCTAAAACTATCAAAATTTATTACCACATCATCGTTGTTTTTACACTTTATGTTACCGAGAGTATATGTTCTGTAATATTTACTATCTTGATTAGAACTCATTAACCACAACAAAAAATTAATTCTATCTTCTTGGTTAGTAATATTTTCTATTGTAAAATATAAAATTTCTTCTTTTGCGACTGCCACGTTTGCATCTTCGGTTTGTTGTTCATATTGAACTAAAGTTGTTTTGTTTTTAAGTTCATCATATTGTGAAGGTGATATATTATATCTATCAAGAATTTCATTAATATAATCATCCTTTGCTTTAGAAAAGCCTTCAAATAAGAAATCTACAAGTTTTATATGGTCTTCGGCAGAATTAAATACAGATAAATATGAATTTTTCTTCAATAGTGTGTATATTATTTTTGCATAAATTTCTACATTTTCTTTGGGAAGTTCTTTTTTTAGAATATCAAAAAGATTTATCAGTTGCTGAGCTTGTTTTGTCGTTGGAACTTGTTCCAACAAATCTTTATTTATTTCAAAATAATCATATTGATAGCTATCTTTTCCGGATTTGAATTCTATTGTTTTCGAAACAGGTTCAATATTAAATATTTCATGCAATTCATATATAAAAGATCTTGTTATTTCCATATTTCTTAGATTTTCTTCTGTTTCACTGATTTGTTTCTGCTCATCCGTAGCATATTCTCCTTCACTATTTTTCTTGAAGAAAGTTCTTGCTATGCTGAAATGTTTTTTTATTAATTCTATTGCACTCTCAAAAGTTTCTTTCCTGTAGTCTATTGAAAAAGAATATAATTCCGCTAAATGTATAAAATATTTTGTAAATCTGTATTTCGAACCTAAATCCAAAAAGGAAGCTTGAGGAAATTGTATTTCGACAATATCTTTCAGATATTCAATCGGATAATCTGTTGTTGAATCAGCAATATCTATTTTTATTTCATCTTGATTTTTAACAAAGCATAATAAATATTTAAAATCGTATTTATACTCATCCAATAATCCTTTATTTTTTAGTATTTGATATGTTATAAAAGATATATTTTCGTTTACAATTTCTTCATCTATCATTTTATCTTGTAACAG
>JAFXOB010000092.1 GCA_017529005.1 Elusimicrobiota bacterium | reverse complement strand
ATTCTGTCAAAAGCAAACGGTATAAAATTTAAAAATATTAAACATAAAGGAATGCGAAAGGGTTGCCATTGCATAGAAGCAAGAGATATCGGTGCTTATAACACTTGCCCTAACGGATGTAAATATTGTTATGCAAACATAAATCATGCGGAAACATTAAGGAACTACAAACTACATGATAAAAACTCCCCTATCTTAATAGGTAAAATTACAGAAACAGATACAATTCAAGCGGGTAACCAAACAAGTTTTATTATTAAAGATAATAATTTAAATTTGTTTAGTTTATTGTGATAATAATTATACCTTGAAAAACTCAAAATTTTTATAGATAATATTTTATTATGAAAATTAAAAATTTTATTTTAAGTATAGTATTAATTATATTTTTTTCATTCTCGGTAAATGCAGATGTAGTATGGCCCTCTCTTTATATTGCAAAGGGAATGTTGAGTATTAAAGTAATTCTTATAGGATTATTTATTGAATTATTCTTTGTAAAATATTTTACTAAAGTCGATTGGAAAAAAGCATCAATTGTTACCTTTTTAATGAACTTAATTACAACTTTATTGGGAATTATATTTATTCCAATATCGGGGTTAGGTTCTGAATTTGTTTTTGATTTCGTTTTTCATGCTTACGATAAATTCGGTATAGGAACATTTCATTGGAGCCATTGGCTTGCAGCATATTTACTTGTAATTCTTATAAATACATTTATAGAAGGTTTATTCATAAAATTAACATTAAAATTAAAGCTAACAAAAATATTTTGGTGGTTATTAATAGCAAATAGCATAAGTGTGTTTTTATGCTTTTTGTTTTATGCTATAAATTTATGATTTAAGAATTATTTGTAAAAAAGAGTAAAAACGGATAAATTTCATTATTAATAAAAACTTATAAACAAAATAAGCACAATGAACAAAATAATTAAGACAAAACAAATAACATCGGTCAATGCTAACGATGAGCAATTAAAGTTGCTTTATCAAACGGCATTTCCGGAAAACGAACAAATTCCATGGAATGATTTAATCCGTCTTATAGATCAAATGCATCTTGATTTTACAGCTTATTACGAAGATGATAATTTCATCGGATTTACTATTCTATTTCCTCATAAAAAATTCAACTGGTTTTGGTATTTTGCTGTAATACCCGAATTAAGAGGACAAGGCAAAGGACAAAAGATTCTTACATATCTAATAGAAAAGTATAAAGAAAAAAATGTTGTTCTTGATATGGAATCTCCCAAACAAAAATGTGACAATTTGGAACAAAGAAAGCGTCGTCATGATTTTTATCTACGTAATGGATTTCGTGACACAAATCTTTACAGAAAGTACGGCAATCTCGAAATGACTATAATGATTAACGGAAAAGATTCTTTTACTATGCAAGATTGGAATAATATTGTAGCAGAGTTAAGAAAATTTTGGACTTGGGACTAGATTGCTTTTTTTTTAAAACATCATATCAAATAAATATTTTGAACTACACTTTTGTATTTTAAAATCTTATGTACCGTTTCACTTATGTACACCGCAATTTTAAAATACTTCAGTTCGTTTCAAACTATTTATTCTCTAGAGGCATAACGACAAAGCTCACAATGACGCTATTTTTGGTGTCGTTGAGAAAAAGTACAGGATTTGATAAAATACCAACAATAAAATAATTATGAGGCATTTATGAAAATAAAAAATTTAATTTTGAAACTTTTTGTTAATACGGATTTACAAAAAGATATTTTATTTTTAAAAAGCATAGATTTTTTTGAAGAACTAAACATATCGCAATTAAAAAAATTAAGAGCTCATATGTATAAAAAAACTTACCTGCAAAAAGAAGTTATTTATAAAAAAGGTCAAGAAGCAAAATTGCTCTGTATCGTAAGATCCGGCAAAATAGAGTTAGGTGATGGTAAAAGTAAATGAATTATAATCAAAAGAGGTTTGTTTGGTCAAAAATATGCTTTTAGCGATAATGAAGTTTATACCAATACTGCAATGGCATTAGAAAATACTAATTTGTTCTTTATGTATAAAGACGATATTGAAAATTTGATGAAAAAAGATAAAGCCATCGGGTTCAATATGTTGAAAAGAATATCAAAAATGCTTTATGAGAGAGAACTAAATGAAAGATAATAGAGTAACAAAGATTTTTATTATATCTATTTTATTGTTGTTTTTTTTACTTGCTGTTCTTTATTTATCAAGACAAATTATCGCTCCGTTTATAGTATCTGCTCTACTTTGCTATTTAATTTCCCCCGTAATAAATAAAATTCTGTTGTTAGGTATTCAAAGATGGGTTGCTGTTAGTTTTATTACTATATTGATTGTAGCATTTTTTGTTTTTATAATTACTTTATTAGTTCCTGTTGTAACCACAGAAATAACAACCTTTACAAAGAACTATCCAAAATATGAATTTCTTGTTAAAAAACAATGTAATGATATTGCTAAAAAAGTTCCAATTTTAAAAAAGTATACTAACAATATTACAAATCCGACAGAAAAAGCTGAAGAAGGATTTATGGACATACTGGTAAGCAAACTTGAAACGTTACCACAACATATAACATCAGTAGTATCTATAGTAACGCTTGTAATTTTAATTCCGATAATAACTTTCTTTATGTTGTTGGGTGCAAGTACAGCCAAAGAAGCTTTTATTCAATTCCTTCCTGCAAAATATGTTGAGTTTTTTGTTTCATTGTTGTATGAAATAAATTTTGTTTTAGGCGGATATATTCGAGGTCAAATTATTGAAGTGTTTTTTATAGGAATAACAACAACTTTAATTTTATTATGTTTTAATGTTAAATATGCCCTAATAATAGGTATTATTTCAGGAGTATTTAATGTAATTCCTTATCTTGGCCCTGCTGTGGCTATGGTATCCGGTGTTCTTGTAGCAGCAATTCAATACAAATCAATTATAATTGTTTTGGAAGTTTTTATTGCATTGGAAATTATACAACAATTAGATGGTCATGTCGTTCAACCGTTAGTTGTTGGTAAAAACGTAAATTTAGGGCCTGTTACAATGATTTTTGCTTTATTGCTAGGTGCAAATATTGGTGGAATTCTTGGAATGCTTGTTTCTGTTCCTTTAATTGCTATAATAAAAAATTTATGTATTATACTTACAAATAAATATAGAAAAACTTTAATCAATTAAAATTTGTCCTTAATAATTGTAGATAGTAACTTTTTTATAAGATAATAAGTCTAAATAATATAGAATTTTAAAACTTTTATAATGGAGATAAAAAAATGAAAAAAATATTTACACTTTGTTTCTTGTTTTTGTTGTCAGCTGTAAGTTTGTATGCAGATAAAACAAGCAAATTATTTGTAATAGAAAGAAGTAAAAATGCAAATGTTGTAATGTATGATGCTGTATTAACTGCTGACGGGAAAATAAATGAAAAAAATCCTATAGATGCATATTGGTTATTATATGCGGAGAAAAACGGTGAAAGAGAAGAATTGAGTGCTTTTGATAAGAAAGCTTACGGATTTAAAACAGATTATAATAAAGAAAAAGGCAATTTTAATTTTGTATTAAAGGCCGTTAAAGAAAAACCAATGGTTTTGGATTTATATAACAAAGCTCCTAAAGCAGTAATAAAAATAAATGATATAGATTGCTTTTTAGAAAAAGTGTATATTGAATCTAAAGACGGTGCATTAGGAATTCCTAAAGTAAGCTATTATGAATTATTCGGTAAAGATGTTTCAACAGGAAAACCTCAACAGCAAAAGATATTAGTTAAATAACATTTAATAAAAACTTTGAGCGAAACGGATTGTTTTTGGTCGCTATATGGATTACTTGTTAGAAACAAGTAATTAAAAGATGTTCATTCGCCACATCATTATAAACTTTACAATTTTTCTCCGCCACATCATATACATGTACGATATCGGTTAGTGGTTTTTCCTGTTCAAATTCCGAAACAATATCT
>JAFXOB010000091.1 GCA_017529005.1 Elusimicrobiota bacterium | reverse complement strand
TTCTGCAATAAAAAAACTTTCAGGGGTATTAAATAATAAACAAGATTATTTAATACATTATAAAATAGGTTTGTTGAAAAATAACATTAAAGATTATGAAGGAGCAATAAATAGTTTTACAAATTCTCTTGAATTAAAAAATACACCGGAAGCTTTTTTAGAAAGAGGAAACTCAAAAGCTAAATTAAAAAAATATAATGGAGCAATATTCGATTTTGAGCAGTCTTTAAAATTAAAAAAATCTTCAAAAGCATATTTTGAAATTGCGAAAACTTATTGTTTAATGAAAAAATATGATCAGTCAATAGATTTTTATAATAAGGCACTAAAATTAGAACATAATAATATAGATATAACAGTGAGTAAAATGGAAGCTCTATACAATTTAGCAAGATATAAAGATATTGTTTTAGAAACTTCAAAAATAAATGTTAGTGATATCAGATTGATTGATTTAAAAGCTAAAGCGGAATATAAGCTTGGTATGTATGACGAAGCTTTAAATGACTTGGATGAGTCTTTAGCTCTTTCACCAAAAATAGAAACATATTTGTTAATTGCTGAAATTTACGAAAAAACTAATGAATATAAAAAAGCAATTTTAAATTATTCGATAGCAATAGGTATGGAAAAAGAAAATGTCGGTTTTGTTGCAAAACAAAATTTAATAAAACTATATTCAAAAAGAGAACAGTTATATATGTTGATAAACAGACCGGATTTATCTCAGGCGGATAAAGGTTATCAAGATTCTATTATAGGTTCTTATCAAAATAATATTGCAATAAATGATTTTACTAAATCTTTGGAAATAAAACCTAATGCGGAAGTTTATATTGCCAGAGGAAATTTAAAACTTCAAAATCAAGATTATGAAGATTCTATACAAGATTTTTCTAAAGCATTAGAAATAAAACCATCATCATTAGCATATTTATCTATAGGAAAGGCACAAATGCAAATGGACAAACTTGAAGATGCATTAAAAAGTTTTAATACTGCACTGGAAATCGGTGTAGAAAAAGAAGATGCGTATGTTGCACTTGCTAAACTTATGGAAAAGAAAGAAAGTACAGATAAGGCAATTATGTATTACACAAAAGCATTGGATATAAAAAAGAAAAGAGCATATTATTTATCAAGAGCAAATCTATATGAAAAGATATCTAGGGAAGATTTGGCTGTTGCAGACAAAGGTAATATAAAGTTTATGTTTGGTAATTATAAAGAATCTATAAAAGATTATACGAAATCATTGGAAATAAAAGAAAATGTTTTTGTCCTTGCTCAAAGAGGAAAAGCCGAACAAGAACTTGGAATGTATGAACAGGCTTTAAATGATTATATACAAGCAATAGAGCTTGATAAAAGCGGTATTTTTACACAATTAAAAAAAGATTTGTTGGCAAAATTGTCAAAAGAACAAAAAATGGTTTTAGATTTAAAACAGTTTGAAAAAAAATTATTTCCCGAATAATTTTGTATATAAAAACAATCTTTCCAAATTTTTTATTTAATAAAAAATTATTGATATTTATTTCATTTTTCAATATAATTTTAAAATATGGAAAATAACAAATCTATCTTTATTTCTGCCGGTGATATATCCGGTGATATTCATGCGGCAAATTTAATAAAATCAATAAAAGAAATTAGTGATTATAGAGTTTATGCTATAGGTGGTACTCAATTAAAAATCGTTGCCGACGAATTTATAAAAGATATAGTAAATATTAACGGCTTTGGCTTTTTCCCGATAAGACAAGTTTTCTTTTTAAAGGAAGTTTTCAAAACGGTAAAAAAATATCTTATAGATAAAAAAATAAGTAAAGTAATATTGGTGGATTATTATGGTTTTAATATACATTTGGCAAAACTTGCACATGAATTAAATATTCCTGTTTATTATTTTGTTACACCACAGGTTTGGGCTTCAAGAAAGTACAGAATAAAAAATATCGCAAAGTATGTTAAAATTGCATTTCCTATACTTCCTTTTGAAAAAGAAATGTATGAAAAGGAAAAAGTTAAAGTTTATTTTGAAGGCAATCCCTTAGTAGATTTAGTTCCGAATATAACAGAGAAAAAAAATAAAGATTTTCAGAAAGAAGTAAATATAGGTCTTTTTGCAGGTAGCAGAAAAAATACAATTAAGAGACATTTGCCGATAATATTAGATGCTGTAAAAATATTGAAAGAAAAAATTAATGCAAAATTTGTATTGTTTTCTGTTGATAATTTTGAACAAAATATTCCTGACTATATAACAGTTAAAAACGGGGACGATTTTAAAGAAAGAGAAAAGATAGATATAGCTTTATGCCCTTCCGGTACGGTAAGTTTGGAAAACGCTTTAATGGGAATTCCTATGGTTGTTATGTATAAATTATCTTGGGCTAATTATTTGTTGGCAAGATTAATTATTCAAGTAAAATATATTACATTGGCAAATATTTTGTTGAATAAAGAATTAATTCCGGAATGTATACAACATAGAGCAACAGCTAAAATTTTGTCACAAAATATTGTAGATATTTTGAATGAAGAAAAATATAATGCTGTTAGACAAGAACTTTTAAATTTTAGACAACAGTTAGGTCCTGAAGGTGTTTATGATAGAGTAGCAAAAAGAATTGTGGAGGACGATAATGGATTATAAAAGGTTAATAAAATATGCAATGCCGTATAAAAGTAGATTTATTTTTGCAATGTTATCGATGTTGGTTTATTCAGGTGTTGCGGCACTGCTTGTATATTTATCAAAAATTATAATGGATGGTGTTTTCGTTAATGATGATCCGGTAAAAGCAAAAACTATGTTGGTGCAACTTTGTATAGCTATGCCTTTAATATATGTTGTAAAAGGTTTTGCCGATTACGGTAAAACTTATTTTTTGAATTATGTGGCACAAAATGCAATCAAAGATTTAAGGCAGGATTTATATACAAAACTTATTACATTATCTCATAATTTTTATGTTACTCATACTTCATCCAAAGTTATGTCCAGAGTGACAAACGATATAAATGCATTACAAAATGCTTTATTAAAAGTTCCTCCGACAATTATAAGAGATGGCTTGATAATAATCGGAATGATAGGGGGACTCTTTTATTTACATTGGAAGTATGCTTTTTTTATAGTAGTTGTTCTTCCTGTATTGGGAATACCTATTGCTCAATTTGCAAGAAAATTAAGAAAAGCTTCTAAAGATAGTATGGTTCAAATATCGGAAATTTATACATCTCTACAAGAAATGTTAAGCGGATTTACCGTTATAAAATCTTTTTGCAGAGAAAAACATGAAGAAAAAAGATTTGCCGTTAACAATAAAGATTACTACAATGTTCAACAAAGAATCGTCAGAGTTGATGCAAGAACAACTCCCGTGATGGAAGTTCTGTCAATGACAGGTGTTGCGGTTGTTTTATGGTTTGGCGGTAAAGATGTTATTAACGGAGCATGGACATTAGGTGATTTTACGGCATTCATATTGGCTGTTCAACAAATGTATCAACCTATCAAAAATTTTGCACAATTAAATTCTACCATACAACAGGCAGTTTCTGCTTCCGAAAGAGTCTTTGAAATATTGGATCAAGAAAGTAAAATTTTTGATTTACCAAATGCTAAAAATATAGATGCTTTTTCAAGAGATATAGTTTACAAAAATGTTTCTTTTGAATACGAACAAAATAAAGCTATTTTAAAAAATATTAATATTGATATAAAAAAGGGGCAAACTGTTGCTTTTGTCGGTTCATCAGGTTCGGGTAAAAGTACTATAGCTAACTTACTTTTAAGATTTTATGATGTAAATTCAGGTGAAATTTTAATTGATGGAACGAATATAAAAAATTTAACATTGGAATCTTTAAGAGATAAAATTGGTGTCGTTTCTCAAGATGTATTTTTGTTTAATGATACCATAAGATATAATATTGCTTATGGTAAACTTGATGCTACTGATGAAGAAATAGAATTTGCTGCAAAAGCGGCAAATGCACATAAGTTTATATCTAAAATGCCAAACGGATATAATACTTTAATCGGTGAAAGAGGAATGAAATTGTCAGGCGGTGAAAAACAGAGAATTGCAATTGCAAGGGCTATGTTAAAAAATCCGCCTATACTTGTTTTGGATGAGGCAACATCAGCATTGGATAGCGAATCCGAAAAGCTTGTTCAGGAAGCAATAGAAACTTTAATGAAAAACAGAACAGTTATTTTAATTGCACACAGACTTTCTACTGTAATAAATGCAGATCAAATAGTTGTCATAGACAAAGGAACTATTGCGGAAGTCGGTAAACACCGTGAATTGTTAGATAGAAATGGAATATATACAAAATTATATAATTTAAAATAGGTAAAAAAATGAACAGAAAATTTTTATTTGTAATTTTTTTAATTTTTACTATAGCAACGGTATCTTTTGCAAAGAAGCCGCCCACAATGCCTAACTCTTATGATTCTACGGGTGTTAGTGCAAGAAGTTTTGCAATGGGATATACGGGTGCGGCATTACCGGGAAGTTTAGAAGGTGTTTATTATAATTCTGCGGGACTTGGTTTTAATACTAATGAAAAAATACAAATAGAAGCTTCTGCTATTATAATACGAAATACGGATTTGGATAATAATTTGATGTCTTATTCCGATCCGATAGATTTAGGCTTTACATCTTTTGTCGTTAACCAAAAACAGGGAGCAATATCTTGGAGAACTTTTTCGTCTAACGATGTGAAGATTGAAGATGGTTCAAATTTTTATAAAAAGTCAGAACATATAAAAGCTGTAACACTTTCAGCTGCAAATGTAAATGAACATGGTGTATCTTTCGGTTTGAATTTATCTTATTTATATGGAACTTTGGCGGAAAGTTCTGTTACTGACGGAACACCTTTTGCACAAACATCTGCAGGAAACGGTTTTACTATGGATATCGGTATGATGGCACCTGTTAAAGGAAATATATATTTTGGTATTAATTTGGAAAATGTCTTTGGTATTATGTGGTGGGAAAATTATGATTTTGATCAGCTTCCTTTCGGTATAAGAACAGGGGTAGGATATATTGCCGGAACATTTAATCTTATTGCCGATTGGCACAAAATGTTTTATAGGTTCGGAGATATAGAAAATGATAATTTGTATTCTGTTGGTATTGAACAAGCAATAGGAAGTGTTTTGGTTTTAAGAGCAGGAGCACAGACTGCATCAATAGATAAAACGGATGAAATAAAATATACTTACGGTGCAGGAATTAATATATCAATAATTTCTGTGTCTTTTGCAGGGGAAACATATAAAATAGAAAACGAAAATGTTGCACAATATAGTATTTCTATAAAGGCATTAATTTAATTATGATAGAAGAATTAAAACAATTAGTAAAAGAATATTTACCTAATGCAAATCTTGAACTTATAGAAAAAGCATATAATTTTGCTTCTAATGCACATTATTGCCAAACAAGAGCAAGCGGTGAACCATATATAGTTCATTGTTTTAATACAGCAAAAATCCTTACCGAATTAAAATTGGATGAAGCTACAATATGCGCTGCATTATTGCATGATATACTTGAAGATACATTGGTTGTAAGAGAAGAATTAAAAGAAGAATTTGGAGAAGAAATTACAACTTTAGTTGAAGGTGTAACAAAAATAAATTCATATAAATTTAA
>JAFXOB010000090.1 GCA_017529005.1 Elusimicrobiota bacterium | reverse complement strand
TATTGAAATTGTTTTGAATAAAAGCATGACGTTGTAAACAGTTTAGGAATATTTTGTATATCCGATAACAAAAGATTTTTATCTTGGATTAAAGATATATCGTCATGGTTTGTATAACCGTAATTCAAACTTTTTCCATAAAGTATGAATACAATACTAAACAAGACCAAATAAAAAAACAAATTTGATTTTAAGATTCTATATATTTCTTTTTTTAACATTTTCCGATTTATTTTCCAATATTAATAAATATCTTTTATATTTATCATCATAAGGTTCTTGTTTAACTGCAAGTTTTGCATATTCTATTGCTTTATTTATATCATCATCTCTTTTTAAATAAATCACGCTCAAGTTCCTGTAACATTGAGCTTTATTTATTCCGTATTCTATGGATTTATTATAAAATTCTTCTGCTTTATCCATATCACCTTCACGGTAATATATCAATGCTAAATCGGACAGATATCTGTTATTACCATATTCGTTTGCTTTAATTAAAAAGTCTTTTGCCTTGGAATAAATATCTTGTTCCATATATAAATGTGCCAACCAATAATTTGTTCCGTGATATTTAGGAGCTGATAAATATGCGTTATTCCAATATTCATATTTATCTCTATACTTGTTTTGTAAATTAAAAGAGCAAATAAAAAAATATGAAAAAAGGATAATACTTAAAAGCAATAAGTACTTTATTATTTTATTGTCTTTTGTTATCAACTTATCAATTATATAAGCTGATATCAGCAAAATTCCCGGTAAAGATATCAGCAGTCTATGATTCAAATAAACATAATCCGGTAACAAAAATGTAGAAAACAAACCTGTTACAAACCAAAATATTGAAAAAAATAAAATTTTTATATTCAGTATTTTTTTATAATATAAAATTGAAATAAATATTAACAAAAAGCTGTCTAAAATAATATTACCGATTGCTAAATTTATATCATATAACATTATTGGAATATGTGTCGGAATAAAGAAGTTGTACAGATAAGTACTAACACCTGTAACAATGTTATCAACGCACAAAAAAACATTATCAAAATAATATTTTATATCAACTGATTGAACAGAAAAAGTTCTTAAAGAAAAATAAATTAACAGAATCGGTACAAATATTAAAATATTTTTATATATTTCTTTTTTGTCCAATTTATAATTAAAACATATAACCGACACAGGATACAAAAATAACATTAACAATGTCGTCTCTTTTGTAAACAATGCTATCGTAAAAAAAAGTATATATAACAACAAATTTTTTGTTGAATTTTTTTCCAAGTATTTAATAAAACATATAAAAGATAAAAATATAAAAACAGAAAGTAATGTATCATTCCGTACGGGCAACCAAACTGCTGATGATGTCAATATGGGATGCACAGATATTAATAATATTAGAACCTTCAATACGGTTCTGTTTAATTTTAATTTATACAAAAATATATACATTAAATATAATGCAAGTATAAACAATATAATATTTGTAATATGATATACTTTTGTATTTAATCCGAATATTGAAGTTTCTAATAAAAAAGATAAATTAAGAACAGGTCTATAATATTGAAAATCCTCTGAATAATAACAGGAAGTTAAAAATAATTTCGGAATATTTTTAAAGTCTGAAAGAAAATCTGCTTTTTCTAATATTAAACTATCATCATCATGATAGGTAAGATCAAAATTTATACTTTTACCGTACAAAGAAAAAACCGCTGTCGCTAATAATAAAAAGAAAAACAAATTCGATTTAAAAAATTTTAACATTTTTATTGTAATGAAGACAGATTTACAAAAGAGTTAAATTTTTCGGTAATATAATTTATTAAAGAAATTCTGTTTATTTTTATATTTTCATCTTCACACATAACCATAACTTTTTCAAAGAAATCATCCAAATACGGCTTTATATCGTTAAGTTTATTTATTGCATTTGCATAATCTTTTTTAGAAAGTAACTCTTCCAATTGTTTATCTATAACAACATATTGGTTATACAAGTCTTGTTCGGGTTCTTCTTTCAATAAATCTGTTTTAACGATATCGGAAATATTTAATTTTTGTTTTCTTGCCTGGTTTAAAATATTGCTTGCTCTTTTAAATATTGTAGTAATAGATTCAAAAGAGTTTTCTTTTCTTAAATTTTGTAAAGCATCAAGTTTTTTCTTTATATCACCCAAAACTTTCAAACCTATTTTTTGTGAAGGAATAATTACAGCTTTAACTTCATCGAATTTATAGCCTTCATTTTCATAAATATTTTCTATTCTGCTCCAGAAAAACTTTACAAGTCTTTGTTTTGCAGTATTAAATGTTTCTTTTTCTTTAATTTTTTCAGGCAAAGAATTTAATGCTATATCTAAAATTTTTTCAAAATCGGTTTCCGGTAAAAACTCTCTTATCATTCTTACAATACCTATTGCCATTCTTCTAAGCCCGTAAGGATCTGCAGAACCCGAAGGTTCTAACCCTATAGCAAAATCTGCAACTACGGTATCTATTTTATCTGCCAAAGATACAACTATAGACAAGATATTTTCAGGTAATGTTCCCGAAGCAGATAACGGCCAATAATGTTGTTCTACAGCTTTTGATATTTCGTCACTTTCCCCTGCAACTTTGGAATAAATTCTTCCCATTATTCCTTGAAGTTCAGGATATTCAAAAACCATTTCGCTGACCAAATCCGTCTTAGATAAATCTATAACTCTTGTCAATGTATCTTTATTGATATTTAATTTGTTTTCTTCATTTATAAAATTTGAAATTGTTTTTATTCTTGTAAGTTTTTCATAAACTGTTCCGATTTCTTTTTGAAATATAAGGCCTTTTAATCTTTCAATAGATTGTTCAAAAGGTTTCTTGATATCATTATCATAGAAAAATACAGAGTCTTCAAGACGAGCAACAACTACTTTTTCATAACCGGCTCTAACGATATCCAAATTATCCGATTTACCGTTTCTGACATTAATAAAACAGTTTGTTAATTTACCCATAGAATCTTTAACGGCAAAACATTTTTGCTGTTTTTTAAGACAGGTTATAAGAACTTCGGGAGGAAGCTTTAAATATTTTTCGTTAAATTTGCATAATACCGCCGTAGGATATTCTACAAGTTGGTTAACTTCGTTTACCAAATTTTCATCCAAAATTGCTTTTGCGGAAATACTGTTTGCAACTTCGTTTATTGAAGATATTATTCTTTGTTTCCTTTCTTGTTGATCTATCAAAACACAATTATTTTGCAATGTTTCTTTATAATCATCTGCAGATTTTATAATTATAGGTTTTGTTGTTAACGTATGTAAACCTATAGTTTTATTTGAAGATTTTATTGCACCGTTAGCCAATGAAAATTTTATTATCTTATCACCATACATTGCAACTATTGTTCTTATAGGTCTTGCAAACTTTAAACAAGAACTTTCCCATACCATCGTTTTAGGAAAATATATCTTTTGAATAATTACAGGAAATATTTCCGCTAAAATATTTACGGCTTTTTCACCTTTAATCTTTTTAGAATAAGTATAATATTGTCCTTTAGGGGTATCTTTTATAACAAGCTGTTCCGGTTTTACCTGATGTTTATTTGAAAATCCTAATATTGCCTGTGTCCAATTACCGTTGGCATCTTTCCCTGCTTTTACTGATGGTCCGTTAAATTCCTGAACGGAATCTTTACTTTTTTCTTCAACATCGGCTATTGTTAAAACAAGTCTTCTCGGTGTGGCAAAAGTTTTTATCTCGCCGAAACTTACCATTTTTTCGGTTAACATATCATTTGCAAATTTTTGCATCTGTTCAAGAGCAGGTGCAATATATGAAGAAGGTATTTCTTCCGTTCCTATTTCCAATAATACATTACTATTCATTTTTATCCATCCTTTTATTTAAAAACATTTAAAATTCAATTTCATCGTTCCCATACATCTATACTTCTATACATCCATACCTCTATGAAGCAATTTACTTGGCAAATTGCTTCATATAACCTTCAGCCACCATCTTTGCCAAAGTTCTAACTCTTAAAACATAACTTACTCTTTCAGAAACTGAAATTGCACTTCTCGCATCGAGTAAATTAAACAAATGAGAACATTTCATAACTGCATCATAAGCAGGTAAAACAAGACCTTGTTCTACAAGTTTTTTTGCTTCTGCTTCCCAATCGTTAAAATGCTGTAACAACATTTTTGTATCTGCAACTTCAAAATTATATTTTGACCATTGTCTTTCGTCTTCCAAATGAACATCTCCGTAAGTTACATCATCCGTCCACATTAAATCATATACGGAATCTTTCTTTTGAGAATACATTGCAAGTCTTTCAAGTCCGTAAGTAATTTCAGCTGATATAGGATTTAATTCTATACCTCCAACCTGTTGAAAATATGTAAACTGTGTTGCTTCCATACCGTCAATCCAAACTTCCCATCCAAGCCCCCAGGCACCGAGTGTAGGAGATTCCCAATCATCTTCAACAAATCTTATATCATGTTCTTTAGGATCAAGTCCTATTGCTTTTAAACTGTTTAAATATAATTGCTGTACATTTTCCGGTGCAGGTTTTAATATAACCTGAAACTGATAATAATGTTGTAATCTGTTAGGATTTTCTCCGTATCTTCCGTCAGTAGGTCTTCTTGACGGTTCAACATAAGCTACTTTCCACGGGTTAGGGCCTAAACATCTTAAAAATGTTGCAGGGTTAAATGTTCCGGCACCTTTTTCCAAATCATAAGGTTGCCATATTAAACAACCTTCTTTAGCCCAATACTTATGTAATTTCATAATAATTTCTTGAAAATTCATTTTTTATTCCTCATTTAAACCAATTTATTTAAATATTAAATGCTTATTATAACATTTTATAAATTCAATTAACAGATAATTTTTAATTAATATAACTAATCTTTTTTAAGAATATTCCCACCGCAGGTTGAGGAATGTATGTTTTTAAATAACTCTCAACATAGTTCCACATAACTTTATCATCACTATTTTCAAATTCCTGCATTATATCCAAAGAATCGCCGGAACAATTGGCAATTTTTTTCAAATATAAAATATCTTCTTTTGTTATATTTGAATAATTTCTTTTTAAATAATCAACCATACTGTAGCCTGATATTTTTAATAATCTTAAAGAAAAAGCAGTCAAAACTCTTAAAGGTATTTTTGATGTTGCAAGTAAACTCCATGTTCTTGTTATAAGATCGTATTTTTTTTGATTCGGTAAATGCATAGGAGCAAATTTATCAGTTATTTCACAAACATAAAAAGCCAATAAGTTTCTATGAAAATCTTGTTTAACCTGTGTATTATTGTTTAAAATTCTTGCTCCCGTAACTGTAGGACGACTATATTGAGAATTTTGATATACCGTCAACTCGCTTTCTGTTATAGGTTCTGTAGCTGCATTAAGTTTTGCAACTATTTTTTTTGCACCGGGTACAATAGCATAAATCTTTCCCCACTTATTTGTATAAGCGGTTATTATTTTATCAGCTTCCGAAGCTACCTTCGTATTTAGTATAAGTGCTTTTATGTTGTAATACATTTTATTTTATCTTTAATATAACTCTTTTTATTTTTCTCGGTTCTACACTTTCAATTTCAATTTCCAAATTATTCCAATTAAACTTTTCATATCTTTTAGGAATATATCCGAAATGTTCAAGTATCCATCCGTTTAATGTGGAAAAATTATTTTCAGGTATTGTAAGTTTAAGTTCATCATTTATATCAGATATTGATTCACTTGCATTTATCAAATATTTCCCTTCCGTTAATTTTTTTATATTACCGTCTTTCTCATCATATTCATCCCACACTTCACCTACAATTTCTTCCAACAAATCTTCCATAGTTACAAGACCTATTGTTGAACCAAATTCATCAACGATTATTGCCATGTGATCTTTACCTTTTTTAAATTCCAACAAAATCTGTTTTATATATGCGGTTTCCGGAACATAATATACCGGTCTTATCAAGTCTTCTATTGCCAAAACTTCTCCGTTCCTCCATGCCATTGCAATATCTTTTGCCGTAACTATTCCGATAATATTATCTATGGAATCTCTATATACCGGAAC
>JAFXOB010000089.1 GCA_017529005.1 Elusimicrobiota bacterium | reverse complement strand
ATAGAAAAGCCTGTTTCGATTATATACCGAAAAACAACCGACAAAGTTATTTTCGAAGATCCGATTCCAAAACAATTGAAAACGGAAGGATATTGGATATCAAAATTAACAAATCCCGATACCGTTATATTAGATAAAAAGCAAATTATTCAACTAAACAAAGATATTTACAATTTACATCTCGGAATTTCAAACATGAAAGAATATCCGAAAACTGTGACAAAAGAAAGGCTGGAAAAAACATTTAATAAAACTTTTTCTTTCATACAAAAACAAAATTATTTAAATGAATCCGGTGAACATTTATTCCCGGACTTTTTTATGACTTTAAAAAGTAATATAGATTTACCGGATGAAAATACAACAGAAGTAAAATTTGCCGTAACAACGAAATATAACGATGTAAGATTATTACCGACCTCACAAAAAATAATATCAAAATTGACATCTAAAGATATAGACAGACTACAGGAAGAAAGTATCGATTTGGGAACTCCAGTAATCGTATTATCACAGACAAAAGACAAGGCATGGTGTTATGTAGTAACACCAACGGAAGAAGGGTGGATAAAAACGGAGAATTTAGCTTTCACCGACAGAAAAACATTTAATAAATGGATAGACATGAAAAAGCCGGTTGTTATTACGGAAGGCAAAGCAGATGTTTTTATCAATAAAGAAAAAACAAACTTTTTAGAATATGCAAGAATGGGTACAAAGCTTCCGTATGTAAGTAAAAAAGGAACAAAAACTATTTGTGTAAAAATACCTGCATCAGACAATAACGGTAATTTAGTTTTACAAAACGGATATTTAAACTTTAAAGAAGCAAATATAGGTTATTTACCTTATACTCAAAGAAATGCGTTAATTTTAGCTTTCAATCATTTACATTCCCCTTACGGATGGGGCGGTTCAAACGGTGAACAGGATTGTTCCGGATATTTAGGACAAATATTCAATTGTTTCGGAATATTGTTACCGGAAACATCCGTTCAAAAAATAAAATGCGGCGAAGTTGTAAAGTTGGATAAAAAAGACGATGATATTAATAAAAACATTTCCATTACAGAAAAAGGGATTCCCGGAATAACATTTATTTATTTGCCCGGACACATTATGCTTTATATCGGTAATGAAAACAATAAACCTTATGTTATACAATCCATTTGGGGAGTAACGGCATTTACGGAAAAGAACGAGAAAACAATAAGTTATATAAATAAAACTATTGTTTCTAATTTGGAAATAGGTTCTGAAGTTGCAGGAAATTCATTAATCGACAGAGTTTCAAAGTTTAATATAATCAAATGATTTAAGTATTTGAAACTCTGTTACATTCATTAATATTTTATCTTACATTTTAATTATACAGTGTTTTAAGCACTTGCCAATAAATCATTGATATTGGTGTGGATATTTTCGTTAATGAATATATCTTCAATTTGCATTTGTTCTTTATCGAGTTCAGGTAATACAGGTTCTATTTCCTGAGTTTTGTATGCTTTTAATAATGCACTCATTAACACTCTTGCTTCATACAAAGTTTCTTTTCTGTTTGGCAAATATCCGTTAACAGTTTTTACCAATAAAGGAAACCCTTTTTGAAATACTGTCATTCCGTTATAGATTTTGTCTCTTCGACTAAGTTCTCTCATAAGAGCATTCAAATAGTTCTCTTTATAATTTTTACCTTCATAAGATTTATATTCTTCTTCGCCCAAAGAAAAAATATCTTTAATATTTTCTATATCTTTATATAAACAAATTTGTGCCAAAGCTTTATAGAACAAAGCTTGTCTTTGTTCTGCTCTTTCTTGTGTATCGAAAGAGACATTGCTGTCAATTACAAACTCCAAAACTTTACCGAATGCCCCTTCTTTATATTTTCTTATAATATTTGCTTCATATATACCAAACAAGAAACTGTCACTTATTTCTATTCTTGTTTGTCTTGATTCTACAAAATAATCAAACACATAAGGGAAATGTTTTCTTACATAATTACCGGCGGAAGCTTTACTTTCGCCTCTTAAAATTTCGGCTATTTCTTTTTCTTGTTCATCCGTTAATCTTACATCTTGTTGTAATCCGTATTGATAAGCAAATTCTCTTCTTTCATTCATTCCTTTAGCTTCTTTAAAAAGTCTTATTAAATTAGATACTGCTTGTATAACATTGGAATTTTCATTATTTTTTAATCTTTGTGCATAAAGCATATTAACGGGAAGTATTAATTTGCCGATAGAATCATTAAGAACAACTTTTTGGAAAACAGCTTCCAATCTGTTATCTATTATTTGATCTGCAAATTTTTCTTCTCCCAATTCAAGTAAAGATCTTAGTGTTTCCGAAAGGTCTTCGGGATTTTTATCCAATAATCTGTCTCTTTGATTAGACAAACTGAAAACTTTTTGTTCATATTCCTGTTGATTTTTGTATATAGATATTTCATAATTAACACCGCTGTCTGCAGATAAATCATGTTCGCCGATAATAAGTTCTTCCTTGCTTGAAACTGTTCGTGTAATATTCAATTCTTCAAGGAAGAAAGAATATTTTTCCCAAGCTTTATTAGATACTTGTAAAGAAATGTTTAAATCAGGAAGAGACTCTCTTATAGCTGTTAAATCTTCTATTATTTTACCAATATCTTCAACGGAACAATCTGCTAAATCAAGTTTTATTCCGTCTAAATTCATATCTTTACAATCTTCTTGTATGGTTCTTACAAAAGTTTTAAAAAATTCATCTATAAATCTAAATGTATATTCCAAAACAAGTTCTTTATTTACATTATGCAGTTGTTGAGATAATTTTGTTAAATTTTCTTTTACGGTGGTTTCTCTGTTTAAAACATGAACTCCCAAATCGTTATCTCTTACAACAACGGTAACAAAATCAATATCTGTTCCTTTCAATATTTCTATAAATTCATTCTCTTCCATTTCGTTGTTAAATATATGTTCGTCGGAAGCTATTTTTACGCCGACATAAGGTGTTTTATCTTGGGCGAATTGACCTAAGAAAGATTTCCTTTTTAATGCTTTTATTATTTTTACAGCCTCGGATATTTCTTTCATATCACTTGCAACATGCGGATATTTTAACTGATTATTCCCGATTCTTGAAACAATATCGGAAGTATCTATAATATCATCATATCCCAAAGCTTGTATCATACCGTTTATTTTATCATCGGAATTCAGCACTACGGGAATAAAGCTGTCAAACAAATATTTTGTTCTTTGAGCCGATATTTGCGGTAATCCGTCAAATGAAATTATATTGTTTCTGTAATCTCTTAAAAAATCTTTTACATAACTTAATACACAATCTTGCCAAATTGTATCTTTACTTTCCACTCCGACAAAAAACACTTTGGAATCTTCAAATTCAAAAGTATACACTGAAACTTTTTTCCCGTCCTGTTCCAAAATAACAGGCGTTCCGTAATCTTGTTCGTTTAAAAGATTCGCTTTTACGGGAATAATGGCAAAAGAATCAAAACCCAACTTGGATTTTGCCGTTAAAGACTCTTTTATTTGTGTCATATCTATAGAATCTCTTATCTCTTCTTCAACTGAAATCCAATTTCCTTTAGTAAATTTCGGTAAGATAGTTTTAAAAAATCTTTCCATGTTGGTATAAAGATCTATAAAAACTCTCTTTAAATTTTCATAAACATAAGAAACTTTACCTGTTTTTATAGACGGATTTCTTAAAAGTTGTGCTTCCATATCCAAATCTTCCATTTCTTTACCTTCAAACACATATACGGTATTTGCTTTCCATGGAAATCCGGCTTGTGTTAACATTCCGTCAAAACTCTCTTTACCGAAATTATATGTTGCCATTAAAGTCTTTAAATATGCTTGTTCGTTATGTCCCCTGTTTCCCTCCGGATACATAACTATAGTTAAATTATCCAATTTCAATACTTCTATTTTTTCTATCTGCTTGGCATCCTTTTTTTTGTACCAAATGCTAAACGGATTTGCTTCTTCCGATTCTCCGTAAGTAATATCCACAAAATCACTTCCGATATCAGGATTCTGTAAATACATTGACAGTTCCGCTATTAAATAACCCGGAATAAAAACTATAGAATCTTTTCCGTCGGAACTATACTCTATTGCTTTATCCATAAACTGTTTAAACGGTTCAAATGCAGATACTCGTTGTTCCGGTGTTCCGCCGTCTGCAAACTTAGGAGTGAAATATGTATATTTAACCGACTCCACCGGCCACACAAAAACAAAAGTTTTTTCTTTAAAAGAGGGAAGATACTGTTGTAAAACATTTTTTAACCAATTACGATCTTTATAAGGATATCTTTTATATGTCCCGTCAGGATTTAAATAAAAATGTTTGTTTTTCCTGTTAAAAGAGTGTACTGATGTTACAAACAAAGAAATAGGAACATTTGTGTTCAAAAAGGTTACACCGCCGGTTTGTTGTAACCATATATCACTGAGTGTCATTAACGGTTTTGAAAAGCGCTCTTCTATTAAAGAAACATCCACGGAAATATTTCTGTTTTGCAGTTTGTTTTTTTCTAACATTTTTGTTAACAGATTTTTATCTATTTCGCCGCTCATTGAAGTAAAATCGGATACATTGATATATATTACTTCTTTATTTTTATATATTAAATCCGTTCTTTTCTCTATTTCTTCTTCATGAGTCCAAGTACCATATCTGCCGTAAAGGACTACAACAGGATTTGTATTTTTTGTTTCCCAATCGGATTCATTCGGTAAAAATAAACTTCCCTTTTTAAGTATGGAAACAAGTTCGGTTCTTTTTTTTGCCGAAGAAGAAAAATCTGTTTGTAATACTTTATAAACTTTCACGATGCCTTCTTCGGAAACAATCTCATATTCTCCATTATCTTCTATTGTAATATCCAGTTCGCCTATTTCACTCAAATCTATATTTCTTATGATTATGGAAGTGTTTTCCCCGGCTTTTAAAGCAAGTTTATTATCTTTACCTACAAAAACATTATCAAGCATTATTTTGCCGTTTAAATTAACTTCCGCCCCTTCTTCAAAAACAGTGTCCGTATATTCCGTTTTATCTGCATCTGTTACCGTTAATTTGGACCCTTTATCCGTAAGTCCTTTTTTAGGTTGCGACGGTACTTCTTTTTGTGAAAAAGAAAAACTGCCGCCCCCGCCCATAATTGCCAATAAAGGTAAAACCAAAATCATGGTTAAATATCTTGAAATTTTTTTCAGGAACTTAGCTAATGAACTTTTGTTTTTTTGTTCTTTCGTATTAAAATCTTCAAATTCCTTTTCTATTTTAGGAATATCACTTTTACTGTTAATTTCACCGACAATATCTTTTGAAATAAAAAAGTATCTTTCTTTGCCGTCAGTTAAAACGGTTATAACAAAATTATTGTTTATATTTTCAATGTTCGTTATTTCTTGGTTAATAATTAAGCCCTTAGCTTTTAAAATATCCGTAAAATGTTGTTGTATCATTTTTAAAATATTTGTCATTTCCTGCGAATTATGTACATTTTCCAAAAGAGATTGTAAAAGAGTATAGTCAAAAAAAGTTCCAACCATAACTTTTACAGGATCATTCCATACGGTGTTCATTACGGAACTTCTTATAAATTTCTGGTAAGTATTGGTTAATATAGAATATTGTTTCAAATAATCTTTATAAAATTTCTCTTCACTGTTTCTAATGTTTGCCAAACGAATATTAGGCATAATAACGGCATAATTTATATTCAGTTTTGTCATTAACTCCTTCAAGCCCTGGCTATGATATCCGCCCGTTACCATAATATGTATCGGTTGTTTTGTCGATTGTAATATTTCTTCAAAAGATTTTCGTTCGTTGTTTTTTACAATAAACTTGTTTATAAAATCATTTTTTGATATTTTCTTTTTCAATATATTCTCTAAGAAAAGCAAATTTCTTTTTTCGTTATTGGAATAAAATTTATCAACTGTTTTGTACAACTGCTTTATTTCGATTATGTCTGTATTTGAAATATAATTTTCAAGCAAAATACAATATTTATTGAAATTGTTTTTTATATATTCGTATTCTAAAGACGGCAAAGAATTCGTAAAAAACAATAACAGTTTGTTTGTATAAGATTTTAAAAATACCAAATTTCTTTCAGAAACCGTTTTCGAAGCTGTATCATACAACATATCCGTTAAATTTTGTTCTTCTTTTAGTAAACTCATAATATCTATTGAATTTTGTTTTTCCAAAAAATTTGAAAATTTTATAAATTCGATATATTTCTTTTCCAAATTATTATTTAATACGAATTCTAAAAGTTCGTTATAATATTGATTCGAATATCTTGCATATGTTTTCTGAAGAGAAGAATATTTTTCGTACGACAATTTTTCTTTAAGTTCTTTATTAATGTCGGCTATTTCTTTTTCCAATCTTTGTGTATCAAAAGAACTAAGCTCTTTTTCCAACTTTAAAAATTTATTAATTGTCGTATAATCAATTTCTGAAGATATTTTATTTTTTAAAAGTTTAAACAAATAAGAATAATATTGCTCTTGTGTAATATTTTTATTTATGTAATCGTTAACCAAATCATCAACAAAAGACAATTTGTAATTAAAAGTTTCGTCACTTATTTTCTTTAATTTATCTGATATATCATTCATCTTTTGTTTTATTGCAGCTCTTTCTTCATACATTTTTTCCAAAATAACAAAATTTTCTTTATATACTTCTTCGTCTTCCAAACCTTTAAAAAGAATATTTTTTTTCTCATTAAAGAAACCGAAATATTCCGCTCCCGTAATTTTACCTTCCGTTAAAAGCTTATCCGCAACATTTTTTTTGAGCTTTTCATCTTTTATGGAATTTAACCAACCGAAATCCAAATTACCGATTGCACCTTCAAAATATATGTCTTGAACATTATAGTTATTAACCAGAAAATCCAATATTGATACAATGTTTCTTTGGGTATTTTCATCCGAATGTAAATCCTGAATATTAATTATGGTTGTGTTGCCTAAAACATACGTATCTTGAACAATTTTACCGATATCTGCAGGTAACGAAGAATAATTCTTTTCGATAACATTGCTTTTTACGGGAACAGGATTTGCCGGAATAATTGAACCATAAATATCACTTATGATTAAATTACAAAAACATAATGTAAGCAAAACACTTATTATTTTCTTCATATTATTTCCCTGTTTGTCTAATATATAAACACTATTATACTATATATATATCAATAATAGTTTAGTATCTTTTTACGTAAGTTTCAATATAATAGTTTAAATATATTTTGTTGATATATCTATTTACATAAAAAATTTGTATAATAAAAAAGATAAAATTTACTTATTAAAACAAAAAAATATTGAGGTAAATAAAAATGATGGTTACAGCCAACAATAAAAAAGGATTACCTGAAGGTTTATGGACTAAATGTAAGAAATGTGAACAAATAATATTTCAAAAAGATTTTGAAGAAAACTTTATGGTATGTCCGAAATGCGGATACTATGTAAGATTAAATTCAAAAGACAGAATAAAATATTTAACGGATAAAGATTCTTTTAAAGAGATAAATGACGACTTAAAACCGGTTGATGTTATAGGCTTTCCCGGATACAAAGCAAAAAAAGATTCTTACAAAACAAAAGATGCTATTTGCACCGGTGAAGCAAAAATGGGCGGATATCCCGTTGCTATAGGTGTTATGGATTTTGAATTTATGGGCGGAAGTATGGGCTCTGTTGTAGGTGAAAAAATTGTTCGTCTTATAGAAAAAGCCATTGAGAAAAAAATGCCCGTAATTATTGTGGCAGCATCCGGCGGAGCAAGAATGCAGGAAGGTATTATTTCATTAATGCAAATGGCAAAAACTTCTGCCGCACTTGCAAAGTTAAGTCAAAAGAGATTACCTTTTATTTCCGTATTAACGGATCCTACAACCGGCGGAGTAGCTGCTTCTTTTGCAATGCTCGGTGATGTTATAATAGCAGAACCGAATGCTTTAATAGGTTTTGCAGGACCGAGAGTTATAGAACAAACAATAAGGCAACAACTGCCCAAAGGGTTCCAATTATCAGAGTTTCTGTTGAAACACGGTATGGTTGATATGGTTGTTGAAAGAAAAAATTTAAAAGATACCATAATAAAAATAATAAAGTTCTTTGTATTTAAAGCAAAATGATTTCCATTGAAGCCGGAAAAGAATATAAAACGATGTTATTAGGTTTGGACAGGATAAAAAACTTTTTATCTGCCGTTAACATAAGTTACGATAAATTAAAATATATTCATATAGCGGGAACAAACGGTAAAGGATCAACAGCAAAAACAATTTCTGAAATTTTAATAAAATCAGGGTATAAAACAGGTTTATATACTTCTCCCCACCTTATTAAAATAAACGAAAGAATACAGATTAATTCTTTACCCGTAAGTGACAAAAAATTAAAACTTCTGGATAAAAAATATTCCGTTATTTCCAAAAAATATGAACTTACATACTTTGAATATATTACAGCACTTGCTTTTATATATTTTGTTGACAATAAAGTTGATATTGCAGTATTGGAAACGGGGCTTGGCGGAAGATTTGATGCAACAAATATTGTAACACCTTTAATTTCGGTTATTACAAGCATAGATTTCGATCATACCGAAGTATTGGGAAATACAATAAAAAAGATAGCATTTGAAAAAGCCGGTATTATAAAAGATAATGTTCCGGTAGTATGCGGGAATATAAAAAGTTCCGCACTTACGGAAATAAAAAAAGTTGCAAAGAAAAAAAAATCACCGTTATATTGTTTTAATAAAGATTTTTTCGCGGAAAGTATAAGTTATAATTGGAAACAATTAACGCAGAAAATAAAATATTGCGGATTAAATAAAAATTTAATTATAAACTTTAGTTTATTGGGAAAGTCTCAAGTAT
>JAFXOB010000088.1 GCA_017529005.1 Elusimicrobiota bacterium | reverse complement strand
TTTGCCAATTTATGATTAGCACAATAAACACACCTGTTTGGGCAACCTCTTTCAGTAAGAACTTTATGTTGTTGTAAATCAAACACCCACTTATCCCACATATGCCTGTCCGGATATGGCAATGAATCTATATCTTCAATAAAAACACTCCTATCACATTTTATTAATTTGCCGTTTTCCTTCATATATATGTTATCTATTTTGTTATTACCTAATATACCATTCTGATAACTATCAGCATACTCAACAATAGCTTTTTCTCCTTCACCTATACATATAGCATCTATATTTTCATCTTGTATAATGTCTTCAGGGGTTAATGTTACATATGGACCACCGGCTATAATTTTTATTTTATTACAATATTGTTTTATTTTATTTAACAGGGATTTTACATAAAGCCAACAATCTGTTGAAGTTATTGATAAACAAATTAAATCTGTATCTTGTTCTATATCGGAAAGATTTCTTTCTAATGGAACACCTTGAACTAATAATACTGCATAAGTATTGTGACCATGCTGTTTTAATAATGACGATATATAAGAAATACCTAACGGAATAATTGATGCTCTTAACTTTCCTTTACTGCTGCCTTTAGCTTCATTTGTATTTACATTATAATCAAGAAAGGCTTGAACATAGACACAACAAATTTTCATACTTTATTTTTTCCCAACAAGACAAAATGTTCTAAATTACCCTTTGGGCCTTTAAGCCCGGAATCTTGTTCTTTTAAAATTTCTAAGCCTAAACTTACGGCACACTCTTTAATTTTATTTATTGCTTTCTGCCTTAAAGTTTCATCTTTTACTACCCCTTTTTTTATTTCATTAGGTTCGAGTTCAAATTGAGGTTTTATCATGGCAACAATAAGGCCGTCATTCTTTATTATTTGACTTGCCAAAGGCAATATTTTATCCAAAGAAATAAATGATACATCTATTGTTATTATATCTATATCATCTTTTAATAAAGTTTTATCAAAATATCTGAAGTTTACATTTTCAATATTAATTACTCTGGAATCATTTCTCAATTTATAATGAAGCTGAGCAGTTCCTACATCTACAGCATATACTTTCTTTGCTCCATGTTGTAACATACAATCGGTAAAGCCACCTGTAGATGCACCTATATCAATACAAATTTTATTCGTAAAATCTATATCAAATAAATTTAAAACAGACTCTAATTTAAGACCACCTCTTGAAACATAAGGATTTTGTTTTTCTATTTCTATTAAATCTTCATCACTTATTTGAGTTCCCGCTTTTGTTATTTTTATTCCATTTACCAATACGGTTCCGGCCATAACAAGAGCTTGTGCCTTTGAACGACTTTCAACTAATCCTTTTTCAAAAAGTAAAACATCCAGTCTTTTTTTCATTATTATTTATTTAATAATTTTAGAATTTGATTTTCTATATTTTCTATGGAAAAGCCGCATAATTCTCTAATAAGTTTTTGTTTACCATGTTCTATAAACTTATCAGGTAAGCCTATTGAATAAATTTTTACATCCGTTCCGGACAAAACGGATTTTACTGTTTCGCCCATACCACCTATTAAAGATCCTTCTTCCACAGTAACTATTTTGTTTGTATATTTTAAAATATCTTTTATTGCTTGTTCATCAAACGGTTTTAGAAATCTCATATTTAAAACAGAAACGGATATTCCTTTGGTTTCAAGAGATTGTGCTGCTTCCAAACAAGTTTGTAAAACATTTCCTAAACAAACTATACAAGCATCTTTACCTTCTTTTTCCAATTTAGATTTTCCTATTTCCAAAACTTCAAAATCTCTATGGAATGATGCTATTCTTGTTCCACTCCCTCTGGGATATCTTATAACACAAGGATTTTTTAATGTTAATGCCGTATTAAGCATATCTTGCAATTCCGTCTCATTTGCCGGAGCCATTATGGTTAAATTCGGTATATATTTTAAATATGCCAAATCAAATGCTCCGTGATGAGTTGCACCGTCTTCTCCTACAATTCCTGCTCTATCCAACATCATAATAACTGGAAGATTTTGTAATGCAACATCATGAATAATACTGTCTAACGACCTTTGCATAAATGTTGAATATATCGCCACAACAGGTTTTAAACCACCCGCAGCAAGTGCTGCAGCAAAGGTTACCGCATGTGCTTCGTCTATACCTACATCAAAAAATCTTTCCGGATATTTTTTTGAAAAATCTTTTAGACCTGTACCATCAGGCATAGCAGCAGTTATTGCAACTATTTTATCATCCTGCTGTGCAAGTTTTACAATGGCTTTTGAAAAAACTTCAGTATATGTAACCTTTTTTAAAGAAAGAGTTTTTCCTGTTTCAATATCAAAAGGTCCAATACCATGAAATTTTGTAGGATCTTGCTCTGCAGGTTTATAACCTTTACCTTTTTTCGTTACAACGTGCAATAATACAGGACCTCTAAAATCTTTTACCTTTGTTAATATTTCAACTAACTGATTTATATTGTGACCGTCTATGGGCCCCACATAAGTAAAACCCATTTCTTCAAACATAAGCCCCGGAAAGAGAATTGTTTTAAATCTTTTAACTAATTTTTTTATTGATTTAAAGCTTAAAAATTTTAGTTTGGAAACAATTTTTAAAACACTTTCTTCTATTTTCTTTACACCGGCCGCAGTTAAAAGATTAGCAAAATATCCTGCCAAAACACCAACTTTTTGAGATATAAACATTTGATTATCATTTAAAATAACAAGCATATCTTTTGCAAGTGTTCCTGCATTTTGTAATCCTTCAAATGCAAGACCTCCTGTCATAGATCCGTCACCTATTATTGATACTACTTTATAATTTTCTTTTTGAATATCTCTTGCAACGGCAAATCCTAAGCCTACGGAAATTGATGTTGATGCATGTCCTGTACCGAACGAATCGTACTTAGATTCTGATATTTTAGGGAATCCGCTTATACCTTTATATTGTCTTAATGTATTGAAATTATCTCGTCTTCCGGTAAGAATTTTATGAGCATAAGCTTGATGACCTACATCCCAAATGAATTTATCTCTTTCAACATCAAACACATAATGAAGAGCTACCGTTAAATCTACAACACCCAAACTTGATGCAATGTGTCCACCGGTTTTAGATGTAGTTTCTATTATCTCTTGTCTTAACTCTTGCGCAAGATCAGGTAAAAGTTCTTTCTTTACTATTTTTATACCGTTAGGTGATGATAACTGTTCTAAAATTGACATTTATATTTTCATTTCCTTAAAAAGTTCTGTTTATCATATAATCTGCTAAGCTTTCAAAGATTTCTTTGTTATTCTTAAATTTTGCAATTGCTTTTTTTGCTTCATCTATTAATTTTTTTGCATTTTTTTCGGACTGTTCTTTACCGTACAATCTTAAATATGTTAACTTATCATTATCTGCATCGCTGCCGTTTTTTCCTAACAATTTTTTATCGGCATAAACATCTAAAATATCATCTGCTATTTGAAATGCTATTCCTATATTGTGTCCGTATTTTTCAAGTGATTTTAAATCTTTATCTTTTGCACCGGCAAGTATTGCACCCGTCAACAAACTTGCTTTTATTAAATCCGATGTTTTATGTATATGAATATACTGCAATTTCTTTTTACAAAAAGAAACATTTTGTTTATTCCATTTTCCGGCTTCTATAGTATCTTCGGCTTGTCCGCCAATCATCCCCTTATATCCGGAATAATCCGCAAACATTTTTATTGTTTTTACAATTCTGTCTGCAGGAACATTTGCTTTTGCTATTAAATTAAATGTTTCGGTAAGCAAAGCATCCCCTGCAAGAATTGCCGCAGCTTCACCGAATTTTTTGTGACTCGTCGGTTTTCCTCTTCTTAAATCATCATTATCCATTGCAGGTAAATCATCATGAATTAAAGAATATGTATGTAAAAATTCAACTGCACAAATTGCAGATTCTATTTTTTTTGTGTCTAAGCCAAAACTTTCTGCTCCGAGCATAACAAATATCGGCCTTAACCTTTTTCCGCCTGCAAGAACGGAATATCTCATTGCTTGAGATATTATAGAATTATCTTTAGGCAAATATTTTTTTAATAATTTATCTATCTGTTTACCTTTTTCTTTTAAATATTTTTTTAAATCAAATTCTTTAAATTTCTTCATCGTTACCTTCTTTTTTAGTAAATTTTTCTTTTTCAAGTTTACCGTTTTTTTCAACAAGTATTTCTATCTTTTTCTTCGTTTCATCAAGTTTAGATGAACATTGATTTACTAAAGAAATTCCCTCTTCAAAAAGTTTCATTGCCTTATCAATATCCAACTGAGAATTCTCCATTTCATTAACAATATCTTCTAATCTTTTTAAAGAAGTTTCAAAACTTGTAATTTTTTTCATTTTGCCTCTTATATTACTTTTGTTTTTATCATACCGTCAGATAAATTAATATCTAAAATATCATCTTTAAAAACTTGTTCTGTTTTCTTTACAACTTTACCGTCTTTAAAGCAAACAGAATATCCTCTGCTTAATGTTTTCAAAGGCGACAACAAATCCAATTTTTGTGCATTTAATTTTAAATTTTGTTGTTTATTTAAAATTAAATTATTTATATTAAACACTAATTTTTCTTTTAACTCATCTATATATTGAATTTTATCTTCATATATTTCATAAGGTTTTGATAATGCTCTGCAATTTTTAAAAAATTTTATTTTTTCATCGTATATTTCAACAATATTTTTTATATTATTAACTATTCTGTTTTTTATCATTAATAATTTTTCTTCCAAATCTGTTTTATTTTTAGATACAATTTCTGCGGCTGCCGACGGTGTCGGTGCTCTTAAATCCGCAACAAAATCTGCTATTGTAAAATCAACTTCATGCCCGACACAAGAAATTACAGGAATAACACTGTTATATATTGCTCTTGCAACAATTTCTTCATTGAAAGCCCACAAATCTTCCAAAGAACCGCCACCTCTGCCAACAAGCAAAACATCTAGTTCTTTATGATTTTCATTTAGATATTGTATTGCATCAGCTATTTCATTTTTGGCTGTTTCACCTTGAACTCTGACAGGATAAATTAAAACTTCAACATTTGAAAATCTTCTGTTCAGTACAGACAAGATATCATGTAATGCTGCACCATCTTTTGATGTTACCACACCGATTTTATTTACAATATACGGAATTTCTTTTTTATGAGAACTGTCAAACAGTCCTTCTTCAAACAATTTTTTCTTCAATTTTTCAAATGCTTCTTGAAGAGTACCTAACCCTTTTTCTTCCACATGATAAACTTGTATTTGATATGTACCTCTGTTTATGTAAGATGTTATCTTACCATATAACAAAACCTGCATACCATCTTTCAATTCAAATTTTAATTTTTGATTATAACCGGAAAACATAACGGCAGAAATTTGTGAGTTTTCATCTTTAAGTGTGAAATACATATGTCCTGAAGAATAGTGTTTAAATCCTGATATTTCACCACAAACCCAAACAGAACGATAAGAATCCTCAAGAATAGCTTTTATTTCACTATTTATTTGAGTTACGGAATAAATCAATCTTCCATCCTCATTGCTTTCTTGTTCAGTAGTAGTTTGAAAATCAAATAAATCAACCATAAAAAATATCCTACGGATTTTTTGAGGGATGGATGAATGGATGTATATAGAGCATAAAAACAACAAATATTCACATTAACCGCTAATTGTCGCTAGGTAGTTTCTATTACTCTATACCTCCGTACCTCTATACCTCAAATTTTTGCAATGCAAAAATTTTTATTTTGCTATATCTTGAGCTCTAACTTCCCTTATAACCGTAACTTTAATTTGTCCCGGATATTCCAATTCGTTTTCAATTTTCTTTGCTATATCATGAGCCAATATTTGAGATTGTGCATCATCTATATTTTCAGGTTCTACCAATATTCTTACTTCTCTTCCGGCCTGAATTGCATAAGCACTTGATACACCTTTAAATTCTTTTGCTACAGTTTCAAGTTTTTCTAATCTCTTAAGATAATTTTCTATAGTTTCTCTTCTTGCGCCGGGTCTTGCCGCAGAAATTGCATCAGCAGCTATAATAACAAAAGCCTCAGGACTTTGCGGTTCTGCAAAACCTTCGTGATGAGCAAGAATTGCATTTATCATTTTAGGAGATTCACCGTATTTCTTTGCAAGCTCAGCTGATATTTGATGATGTGTTCCTTCAACTTCATGATCAACCGCTTTACCTATATCGTGCATAAGTCCTGCTTTTTTACAGAATGTTACATCGAGTCCGAGTTCTCCGGCTATTGCACCTGCAAGCCATGTAACTTCAAGTGTATGTTGTAACTGATTTTGTCCGTAAGAAGTTCTAAATTTAAGTCTTCCTAACAACTTAATAATTTCAGGATGAAGACCGGGAACACCGGAATCTATTGCAGCTTGTTCACCGGTTTCTTTTATCATATCTTCAACTTCTTTTTGCATTTTTTGAACAACTTCTTCAATTCTTGCAGGATGAATTCTACCGTCAGCAATAAGTTTTTCCAATGCTTTTTTAGCAACAAATCTTCTTACACCGTCAAAAGCGGATATTGTAATTGCTTCAGGTGTATCATCTATAATTAAATCAACACCTGTTGCCTGTTCAAAAGCTTTAATATTTCTTCCTTCTCTACCTATAATTCTTCCTTTTATTTCATCGTTTGGAATTTGAACTGTTGATGTTGTTGTATCAACAGTATGATCTGCAGCAACTTTTTGTATAGCAAGAGAGAGTATTTCCTTGGCTTTTTTATTTGCATTATCTCTCGTTTCCTGTTCTATTCTTTGACCTAAAATAGCTGCATCTCTTTTTGCATCATCAACCATTTCTTTTACCAATCTTTCTTTTGCTTTTTTATTGGCATTATCTCTTGTTTCCTGTTCTATTCTTTGCCCTAAAATAGCTGCATCTCTTTTTGCTTCATCAACCATTTCTTTTACTAATCTTT
>JAFXOB010000087.1 GCA_017529005.1 Elusimicrobiota bacterium | reverse complement strand
TAAAGCTATATTGAAATAAAAAAAATAAAAAAAGGAGAAATGTAAATGGAACAAACCCTTTCGGTTTTTGATTGTATCGTAAAAAGAGATGGTAAACAAGAAAAATTCAATTCCCAAAAAATTCAACAAGCAATTTTAAAAGCAGGTCAGGCAACAGGAGAATTTGATGACAAGGTTGCTTCAAAGTTAACGGTAAAGGTTTTAAGTATTGCACAAGAAACAATAAGTAACGGAAAACCTACCGTAGAACAATTGCAGGATATCGTTGAAGAAGTTTTGTTGAATTCACCATATAAATCTTCAGCAAAAGCATACATTATATATAGAGATCAACACTCAAAAATGAGAGATATTGTTTCAAAATTTAATGTAGATTTGGTTGATCAATATTTATCTAAGGCCGATTGGCAGGTAAAAGAAAACAGTAATATGTGTTATTCTCTTCAAGGTTTAAACAACTATATATCATCCGAAGTAAGTAAAGCATATTGGTTAAACAAAATTTATACCGAAGATATAAGAAAAGCTCACACAGAAGGTGATTTACATATACACGATTTAGGAATTTTAGGTGTATATTGTGTAGGTTGGGATTTGCACGATTTGTTGGTTACCGGTTTTAAAGGTGTTGCCGGTAAAGTAGAGTCAAGACCAGCAAAACATTTTAAAACTGCATTGGGACAAATAATAAATTTCTTTTTTACATTGCAGGGTGAAGCTGCAGGTGCACAAGCTTTTTCAAGTTTTGATACGTTGCTTGCACCTTTTATCGCATACGACAATTTATCTTATAAAGAGGTTAAACAAGCATTACAAGAATTCTTGTTCAACTTAAATGTTCCTACAAGAGTAGGTTTCCAGTCACCGTTTACAAACTTAACACTTGATTTAAAAGTTCCTAAACATTATAAAGACGAAGCAGTAATTATTGGTGGAAAACCACAGCCTAAAACATACGGTGATTTCCAAAAAGAAATGGATATGTTAAATAAAGCATTTTTGGAAGTTATGCTTGAAGGTGATGCAAAGGGTAGAGTTTTCAGTTTTCCTATACCTACATACAATATAAGTAAAGATTTTGATTGGGATAATCCTGAATTAAAATTGTTGTGGGATGCAACTGCAAAATATGGTATTCCTTATTTTGCAAACTTTATAAATTCCGATATGGATCCTGACGATGCAAGAAGTATGTGCTGCAGATTAAGAATAGATAACAGAGAACTTAGAAGAAGAGGCGGCGGACTTTTCGGTGCATCTCCTTTAACAGGTTCTATAGGTGTTGTTACGTTAAATATGCCAAGACTCGGATATGAGGCAAAAACAGAAGAAGAATTTTTCCAAAAACTCGATAAATTAATGACAATAGCTAAAAACAGCTTGGAAACTAAGAGAAAAGTTTTGGAAAAACTTACCGATCAAAATCTTTATCCGTATATGAGCTTCTATTTAAGAAACATTAAACAAAGATTCGGTTGCTATTGGAAAAATCATTTCTCAACTATCGGTGTTGTAGGTATGAACGAATGTTGCTTAAATTTCTTAAAAGAAAACATTGCAAGTCAAAAAGGTAAAGATTTCGCAATAAAAGTATTAACATTTATGAGAAACACATTGCAAAAATATCAGGAAGAAACAGGAAATATTTATAATTTGGAAGCAACTCCTGCAGAAGGTACTTCTTACAGACTTGCAAAGATAGACAGAAAGAAATATTCCGATATAATATTTGCAAATATGGATGCTGTTAAACAAAATCATCCGCCTTTCTATACAAATTCTACACAGTTACCTGTAAATTATACAGATGATTTATTTGAAGTTTTGGAACTTCAACATGAAATACAATCATTGTATACCGGCGGAACTGTTCAACATATGTTTATCGGTGAACAAATTACAAATACAGAATCCATGAAGAACTTTATTAAGAAAGCATTTACAAATTATAAGTTACCATATATGTCTATCACTCCGACATTCAGTGTTTGCCCTAACGACGGGTATTTAAACGGTGAAGTAAAAGTTTGCCCTCATTGCGGATCAACATGTGAAGTATATTCAAGAGTTGTAGGATATTTAAGGCCGGTATCTCAATGGAACGATGGTAAACAAGAAGAATTCAAAATAAGAAAAGTAGCAAATATGTAATAAATAGTTTATAGGGTGATAAGGTTATAGGATTGTAAGTTTAACGACGATAATACTAAAAACCTATCACCCCATAACCCTATAATCCAATAACCCAAAACGACGGAGTATTTTTTTATGAGAATTGGCGGATTACAAAAATTTTCATTTATAGATTTTCCAAATAAAACATCTGCGATTATTTTTACACAAGGTTGTAATTTTAGATGTGCATATTGTCATAATCCTGAACTTGTTTATCCTGATAAATTTCAGGTTCCTATACCGGAAGAACAAATTTTTGCTTTTCTTGAAAGCAGAAAAAATCAGTTAGATGCAGTTGTAATAACGGGTGGCGAACCTACATTACAACCTGACTTAATTGAATTTATAAAAAAAATTAAATCTATGGGTTTTTTAGTTAAACTCGATAGTAACGGCTCTAATCCACAAGTTTTGGAACAAATTATAAACCAAAAGTTGGTAGATTTTATTGCTATGGATATAAAAGCCACTTTTGATAAATATAATTTGGTTTGTTGTGTTCCTGTAGATATTGATAAAATAAAGTTAAGTATAAATTTAATTAAAAATTCAGGTATAGATTTCCTATTTAGAACAACTTATGATAAATCAAAATTGTTTGATAAAGATATACAAACAGTTACGGATTTTCTTAATGTTGATAACCATTATAAAGTTCAAAAATGTAATCCTGTAATTTTGCATTAGAGACAATTGTGTTCCGGAAATTTTTTTCTTTACTTTCAATAATTTGCTTTTTAATAGTAACGGTAATTCCTCAAGGAGTTACCGCTACTAATGTTATTAGTGCTTTTCAAAATATACAAAACACATCATTGGAAATTTTATCAAATGTTCCTAAAGAAGTCGGCAAAATCTTTGAAACAAACATAAAAGAAAAAGATGTTCCAAATGTTATATTGGTTTATGATATGCATTGCCAACCATACACTCAAAATAACATATATTCAATAATAAATTATATAGATTCTAACTTTGATATAAATAAAATTTTTGTCGAAGGTGCACCCGGTGGTAAAGTTGATGTTTCATCTATAAAAGATATAGATATTAAAACAAGAAAAAATATTTTAACCGGTATGTTATCAAAAGGATATTTAAGTGGAACAGAAATGTTTTCTTATTTGTCGCAGAAAGATAACTTGTACGGAATAGAAGATTTAAAGCTTTATATACAGACAGTAAAACAGTATGTTAATATTTTACCTTTTCAAAAAGAATATTTATCATATATCAAAAAATCCGAAAAAGATTTAATAAAAATTAAAAGAAATTTTTATAATGCGGATATGAAATTTTTTGAAAAATTATTTTTTGAGGATATAGATTACGATTCGAAAACTATTGATAAAATAAAACTTTTCTTAACGGAACATAATATAACCGTATCATTACAGTATCCAAATATAGACAAATATTTAAAAATCAAAGAATATGAACAAATAGATACAAAAAATTATATTAAAGATTTACAAACATTAGTAAATATCTGCAAAAACAAACTTCCTTTTAACATATATTCACAATTAATAAACAACATTAAAGATAAGTATATAGAAAGCCAATTATCACAAGTATATGCAAGTATAAAACAACTATTATCCGAAAAAGAAATATCAAAATATAACTATATAGAAAAAATTCAAGATAAGAATTTAATGTTAACAAGCTTTAACATAAAAAATTTTTTACAAGAAAAAAGAGAATTATATAATAATTTATCGAAAGAAATTTTTAATACGGACTTATTATTAAAAGCAATATCACAAACAAAACTTTTATATACTTTAAAACAATTTGTTCAGTTAAAACTGAGTTATGATGATGCTAGCGAACTGTTTTCAAGTTTGGATAATATAAAAAGTTTGTTAGAAAAATCCGAAAATATAAAAAATAATAAACAGTTGTTAGATATTTTAAATAACGAGTATATAAACGGATACTATAAAAATCATATATTAAGAAACAATATATTTGCCAAAAATATTTTAAAAGAAATAAAAAAAGATACAACAAATATTGTTGTTATCGGCGGTTTTCATAACGAACTTGAACTTTTATTAGATAAAAACAACATTAAATACATAAGCGTTTTTCCGAATGCAAAATCGAGTAATTATAAAATCTACAACAAAATAATGGAAGATGTAGCTTTGCTAAACAATTGTTTGGCAGATCCGGCTTTGGTTTCCGGTTTATCAAATACTAAACAAGAAGAATTTTTAATATCTTGGGCACAAGAATTAAGACAACAAGGTTTTAAAGATTCCGAAATTATTAAAATTATAAATAGTTGGGCAAAAAAACATAGAGAGTTTTTTAGTAATGAAAATGTAGAGCAGGAAGTTAAAGATGAAAAAGAAATAGAAACAATTGTTACTGAAACAGTATTAAAAACTAATAAGTTTAGTATAAAAGGTTTGTTAATAAAAGCAAAAGAATTCTTAAAGAGAGATTTTTCTGCATTTAAAACGGCATTCAGATATAAATATAGTGGTGATAATCCTAATAATCTTGATAGCAATACCATAAAAAATATGGAATCAAATATAAAATATTTCCCTTTTATACAATTTATGTTGGGATTTGATTTGTACGGATCGTTCTCAACAATATTTATGCAATCCAACGGCTATGGATTGCCGTTTATTTCTTTAGTAATGTCGTTACTTGCACCTATATCATTTATGATGTCCGGTATAGGCGGTTTTATAGGAGACAAATTCTCAAAGAGAACATTAATAATTGCAGCAATAGCTGTTCATGCTCTTGGTACAATAGCATTTACATTGTCGGGACTTTCTCCTGTATTACTTATAGCATCACAAATACTTCCTACAATAGGAATTTCATTGTTGTCATTAACTTTAAGTCCGTTCTTATATAAATCGTTGGATAATCTTGGACAAAAAGATTCATTCAGAGATATTTATGGTTCTAATTTATCATTATTTTGGATAATAATGTCAGTATCGTCATTGTTAGGCGGAACGTTGGCAGCATTAACAAGCCAGGTTACCGTAATTGCAATAGCTGCAATTCCGGATATACTTATTACGATAGGTGCATTGTTATTTACACATAATGAAAAGATAAGTACTTCAAAAGTAGAAGAAGTGGAAGGCAGAGAAAAAGTGACTAAAGAAAAGAAAGGTGTAAAAGAATTTGTTAAAGAATTCTTTGCTCCTGTTAAGAAGTTATCTACAGATAAAAAGACATTCTCTCTTGCACTTTTAAATTTTGTTATAAACAATATGTTATTTGTAGTGTTATGTTTCTTCTTACAACCTACACTAATGACAACAGGTATGAGTGTGGGACTTTTAGCTCCTGTTTATTTTGCAGGAAACTTAATGCAATCTTTGGCCTCACATTTAATAAAGAAAGTAAGCTTTATAGTAGAAAACAAAACTGTAAGAACTGTAACATTTGTAGTATCTGCCGGATTATTTGCTCTATTTGTAGTAACAGGTCATCCGATATTTTTAATTTCCGTATATGTGTTAATGAATTTCTGGCAGGGAACATCTTCGTTAACGGAAGTTTCTGCGGTATACAAAACTTTAGATGATAATATGAGATCAAAGTGGTTAGGTGTTAGATCAATGTTTGGTATGATAGTTTCTACAATAACACAAATTTCAATAAGCGGTTTACTTGCAATAGGTGTTTCCAATAATATTCTTATTGCTGCTGCCGTAAGTATTATTACAGGTGCATCATTCATAATACCAAAAATAATAAATAGAATTGGAAATAAACAATCCGATTTGGTTGAAAATATGGACTTGAATATCGACCAAATAAAAGCCGTCCTTTCCGCTGCATAATGTCTGGTTTTGTGTTGTTCTAATTTAGTAAAATGATAAAATTATATTTTTTTAAAGGTGGTTTAAGTATGAAAAAAGTTTTATTGATGTTAAGCTTTTTATTGGTTAACGCAACAGTGTTTGCAGATGATGTAACTTTAAGTTTGGAAAAACTTTATGAGCAACAAGATACTATCACAACAACACAAGAAATAACAAGCCAAGATATAGAAAAAGTTAATCCTGCTCAAGCGATGGAAGTTTTAAAAAATGTTCCCGGTGTACTTGTTCAAAAAACAGGTGATACCGGAAGAACGGATCCTTCCATAAGAGGTTTCGGCGATAATTGCAGAAGAATAATAGTTTTAATTGACGGTAAACCTGAATTTATGTCATTGTTCGGCTGCGGTGTTTCTCATTCTATGCTTGCCGGTAATGTAGATAGAGTAGAAATAACAAAAGGACCGGACAGTGTTTTGTATGGTTCGGGAGCTTTAGGTGGCGTAATAAATATAATAACAAAAACACCAACAAAACCGCTTGAAGGCAGTATAGATGTTTCATTCGGTTCTTTTAATACACAAAATGGAAAAATATATGTAGGTGGATTACAAAATAATGTACTATACGAAGTTGCAGCAAACAAGATAACAAGTGACGGGCATTTGGAAAACTCGCAATACAATGCAACTGATGTATATGAAAAGTTAGGATATATTTTTAGAGATGGTTCTACATTAATTTTTGAAGCAAAACAGTTCCAGGGATTAAAACACGAACCGGAAGCAAGAACAAAAGATGGCGGTAAAATTTATGGAAATAATTATTGGGAAGATTATCACAGAAATTCATACCAATTGAAATTTGATAAGTTTTTCTCAAGAGGACATTTAACCGTTAGGGGTTACAGAAACGATGGTGATCATAAATTTTCAAATAATTGGCATTCGAAAGATAGTTTAACAGGTGCAATGGCAAACTACGATTGGGAAATTGTGGATAGTAACTTGCTGAAATTAGGTGCGGATTACAAACAACAAGAAGGTGAACTTTTATCTCAAGATCCAATAAAGGGTAAAATGAATATAGGAAAATGGAAACTTTATGAGTATGCATTTTATGCTTTAGATAAACACAATTTTACCGATAATTTTGCAGCCGTTGCAGGTGCAAGATATAATAAAAATGAAATTTCCGGCGAGCAATTTGTTCCAAGAGCTGGTTTGGAATATCAACTTACCGAAAGTTTGTTGTTTAAAGGTTTGTATAGCAGAGGATTTAGAAGCCCTTATTTGAACGAACTTTATTTGGTTCCGGCAAAGAACGAAAATTTAAAACCCGAAACAGTTGATAGTTACGAAATCGGTGCGGATTTTAAGAAAGATGATTTTGTTTTCAATGTTACCGGTTTTGTTATGAAAGGAGATAACTTAATAGAAAAGGTAGAAAACAAGATAAAACCACCTATGTACACTTTACAAAACACCGGAGACTATGAGTTTAAAGGAGTTGAACTTTATTTAAGTTACATATTCAGCAAATTTATGGATGCACAAGCAGGTTATACTTATTTTGATGCAGGGGACCATACACAAGGCAGACCAAGAGATAAGGTAGATTTAAATGTGAATTTTAATATCAGCAAGTGGAGTTTGTCATTGAACAGTATGTATGTAGGTAACTATTACAGCCAAGATAAAAAACAAGAAAGATTAAATGATTTTGCTGTTGTAAGTGCTAAATTATCATTTGCAGTAAATGACAATATAAAACTATTTGTTGACGGAGAAAATTTAACAAATCAGGAATATGAAATATTTTTAGATAGAGATGCTGACAATTATCCTATAACAAAAATGCCCGGAACAGCAGTATATTTCGGTACACAAATTAAGTTTTAATAAAAAATAAAATAAACAAAAAAGCGGGATAAAATTTTATCCTGCTTTTTTTATGTAAATATGATAAAATTATTCCAATAAACATTATGGGAGAAAATATATGAAAAATATGCCGGAATTTAATAAAGTATCAAAACAATTATTACAAGCAATGCCTTACCAATATGTAGGTAATAACATAAATGTATGTATAGAAACAGACGAATTTACTTGTCTTTGTCCGTGGACAGGTCTTCCTGATTTTGCTCATTTAAAAATACAATATGTTCCAAACAAAGTTGTTGTTGAACTAAAATCTTTGAAAATGTATTTGCAATCTTACAGAATGGTTGGTATGGTACACGAATCTGTTGTAAACAGTATTATGAAAGATATCAAGGAATTATTAAAACCGAAACAAATATATGTTGAATTGGTATTCAAAATCAGAGGCGGAATTACAACAACCGTTTCTGCAGGCAGCATAAAAGAAATAAAAAAATAAAATTTTTATTTTTGTTTTTCTTCTGCCCAAGATTTTCTGCCGTATATCGGTTCAATATTCTTGAACGAAGTTCCGTCAATACTTTCTGCCATAAGAGCCAACGTTGATGCTTTAGGGAAATGTAGGTTAGGTTGCAAACTTACTGAACTCTTACCTAATTCTTTAGATAGTATTTTATTATAAGTCATTACAGCATTACCTATAATTATTATTTTATTTTTATGTTTTTTTAAATTTTTAACAAAAGTTTCTATCGGTAATATAACTATTTTATTTTTTTCTTTTACATAAACTTCGTTTCTTAAAGCATCTATTGCAGGAACAATTTTTATTTCTTTTATGTTTAACTGATTTTTTAATATTTCTAAAGTATCTACTGAAACTACCGGTTTATTTAATGTTTGTGCTAAAGTTTTTATTACAGACATTGCAACTCTTATTCCGGTAAAACTGCCCGGTCCGCAAGAAACGGCAAATTTATCTATATCTTTAAGTTCCCATTTTGCATCTTTTATTATTTTTTCGGTTAAAGGAACCAAAACATCCGAATGAATTTTTCCTGCATTATAAAAGTATTCGGTTACAATATTAGAATTTTCACTTATTGCTATACTTAACGATGATCCTGATGATTCAATTGCTAAAATTTTCATAAATATCTCTCTATTTTTATTTTCCTGCCGGTATCAATGTAATCTATATTTACTTCCCATCTTTGTTTAATGTTATAATGTTTTAGTCTGTCGCACCATTCTATTAAAGAAATACCTTCACCGAAAAGATATTCATCTATACCTAAATCCAAAGTGTTATTTTCATCAAGTCTATATAAATCCAAATGGTATATCGGACAAAGCTTGGATTCAAATTCACTTACAAGCATAAAACTTGCACTTCTAACAAACTTTTTTATTCCGAAAAAGAATAATATTCCTTGAATAAAAGTTGTTTTACCTGCACCTAAATCCCCGTTAAAAAAAACTATATCTTTCGGTTTTAATATTGAAGCAAAATTTTTACCTAAACTTCTTGTTTCGGTGTCAGTTTCAGTATAAAAAGTTTTGTTCTTAAAAGTGTTTATATCCGTTATATTTGACGTTTTTTGTTTTACCATTTTGTAAATATGTTACCTTACTATTATTTATATATCCTATACAAGTTGCACCGGGCAGAAGTTTTTCCAACTTGTTTTTATCTTTTTTGTTTATTGTAAAAACAAGTTCAAACTCTTCACCGCCGAACAATGCATAATTATACAATTTATTGTAATTTTTATTACTATATTTTATTAAATTTTCAGATAAAGGTATTTTATCCATATATATAACAGCACCCTTCTTTTCCGTTAACAATTCTATAGATTTAAAAAGCCCGTCAGATGAATCTGTCATTGAAGTAACATTTATATTCTGTGAGATTATATTTGCTTCTTTTAATCTTGCTTGTGAAACTAAATGCTTTTTTATGAGATTTTTTTCGTAAACGGTTAAATTCTTTTTGTTGTTTGATAATATTTCAAGTCCTGCGCAGCTGTCCCCGAAAGTACCTGTAACAAAAATTAAATCACCGTTTTTTGCCCCCGTTCGAGATATAGGTTTATCATAACACACACCTATTAAAGTTACCGATATTGTAATATCTTTAGCGCAAACGGTATCTCCACCTGAAAGATGAATATCATATTTGTTGCAAGTATTTTTTATTGAATTAAACAATTCTTTCACAAATTTAACGGATGTACTTTTAGGTATTCCCATAGAAATAAAAGCATATAAAGGTTTTGTATTACCCATTGAAGCTATATCACTTACATTTACTTCTATTGCTTTTTGCCCTATTTGTTTAGCTGTTGCCCAGTCTCTTTTAAAATGTATATTTTCAATTAAAATGTCAGTTGTTACAATATATTTCGAATTTTTATGAGAATTGAAAGAAAAACAATCATCACCTATATCTATATATATGTTGTGATATTTTTTAGGTTTAGTGTTATGTTTTTTAATGAACTCTATTAAACCGAATTCACCTACATTTTCTATTGTTCTTGTTTTCATAAAACTAATTATACTATATTTAAGTTTGAAAAACATATAATAATTTTGTAAAATTCTAAAGCTAATATAGTGTAGGTAAATTATGAACAATATTTATGGTGTTATACTTGGGGCCGGAGAAGGCACAAGAATGAAATCTTGTTTGCCAAAAGTTTTGCATAAAGTTGCAGGGAAAGAGTTGATTTCTCATGTAATAGATTGTTTAAATAGCGCAGTAAAAATGCAAAAACTTGTAGTTGTTGTAGGTAGCGGTTCTGATTTAGTTATAAAACATTTAGAAAAATATAATGCAGACTGTGTTTTTCAAAAGGAAAGACTTGGTTCTGCTCATGCTCTTTTACAAGCTAAAAACAAATTAAAAAATCTTGATGGTAACTTAATTGTTATGTGCGGAGATACACCGTTAGTTAAAGCTAAAACCATTAAAGATTTATTGAAATATCATATTAAAAATAAAAACAATGCTACTGTTTTGTCCGGAATGGTACAAAATCCATTCGGTTATGGCAGAATTGTTAGAAATTCAAAAGGAGCAGTTACTTGTATAGTTGAAGAAAAGTCTGCAACTGATGAAGAAAAAAATATAAAAGAAATTAATAGCGGTATATATTGTTTTGATTTAAAGGTTCTTTGGAAAGAATTAAACAAAGTAGATAATAAAAACAGTAAAAAAGAATATTATCTTACTGATGTAATTGAAATATTAAACAAAGACGGATACAAAACCGATGCCGTAGCTCTTACAACAGAAGAAGAAATTTTGGGTGTAAACGACAGAAAACAGCTTGCTGTTGCAGAACAAATTTTAAGAGAAAGAAAAAATTATGAACTTATGGCAAACGGTGTTACAATAGTTGATCCTAAAACGACATATGTAGATAATGATGTTATTATAGGGCAAGATACTATAATAAAACCTAACACATTTATTGAAGGTAAAACCAAGATAGGAATAAATTGTGTTATAGGTCCGGATACTACAATAATTGATTCGGTAATAAAAGAAAATGTTTTTATAACTTATTCTTATATAGAAGAATCCGAAATAGAAAAAGATGTAAAAATCGGACCTTTTGCACATATAAGACCGAAATCATTATTAAAAGAAAAAGTTAAAGTAGGAAATTTTAGTGAAGTAAAAAAATCGGTTATAGGATACGGTTCAAAAATTAATCATTTGTCTTATATAGGTGATGCTAAAGTAGGTAAAAATGTAAATATCGGTGCAGGTACAATTACTTGCAACTATGATGGTAAAAATAAGTTTCAAACAATTATACAGGATGAAGTTTTTGTAGGTTCAAATGTAAATCTCGTTGCACCTGTAAATATAGGAAAAAAAGTCCTTATAGCTGCAGGTTCAACAATAACCGATAATGTCTCGCCAAATAAGCTGACTATAGCGAGGGCAAGACAAGTAGTAAAAGTAAGAAAAAAATAAGAGGATAAAATGAAGCTAAAACTTATCGCAGGTAATGCAAATCCAAAGTTGGCAGAAGAAATCGCTAAAAAAATGGGGATAGAGTTAAGCCCTGCAACAATAGGAAGGTTTAGCGACGGAGAAATACAGGTAAAAATAGCAGATAGTGTTAGAGGGGCGGATTGTTATGTAATTCAACCTACATGTGCTCCGGTAAATGAAAATATTATGGAATTATTAGTAATAGCAGATGCTTTAAAGAGAGCTTCAGCAAGAAGAATAACAGCTGTTATTCCTTATTATGGTTATGCAAGACAAGATAGAAAAGCTGAACCGAGAGTTCCCATAACATCAAAACTTGTAGCAAACCTTATAACTGCTTCAGGAATAGACAGAGTTTTAACAGTGGATTTACATGCAAGACAAATTCAGGGATTTTTTGATATTCCTGTTGATCATTTGTATGCAAGACCCGTATTGTTTCAATATTTTAAAGATTTGAATTTGGATAATCCGATAGTTGTTTCACCGGATGCAGGCGGTGTTGAAAGAGCAAGAGCTTTTGCTAAACTTTTAAATGCAGATTTGGCTATAGTAGATAAAAGAAGACCAAGACCTAATGAAGCTGCAATAATGAATATTATCGGTGATGTTAAAGGTAGAAATGCAATTATTCTTGATGATATGATTGATACCGGCGGAACATTAACAAAAGTTGCAGATGCTATAAAAAATGCAGGAGCAATTAAAGTTTATGCTGCAGCATCGCACGGAGTTTTATCGGGACAAGCTATTGAAAAAATACAGAAATCTTCTTTAGAAGAAGTTGTAATAACAAATTCTATTATTCACGATACGGAATTACCTAAAATTAAAGTGTTGTCTATAGCATCTTTACTTGCAGAAGCTATAACAAAAATATATAACGATGAGTCACTGAATACGCTTTTCGTTTAAAAATAAATAGCAGAAATATAAATGGAGGAAGTTATGAAGCAGGTAGTATTAGAAGCAGAATTGAGAGATGTATCAAAAAACTTGAATGTTCTTAGAAGTTCAGGAAAAGTTCCGGCAGTATTTTATGGTAAAAAGGAACAACCTATAGCAATAAGTGTTGATGCAAAAAAATTTATGTCTATAGTAGAAAAAGAAGGAGCAAATGTTATTGTTGAATTAAAGTTTAAAGATTCTTCAAAACCGGCTATTGTTAAAGAATTACAAAGACATATTCTTACACAAGCTCCAAACCATATAGATTTTCAATCAATTTCGTTAACCGAAAAAATTGAAATTTCTGTACCTATACATGTTGAAGGTATTGCAGACGGTGTTAAAAATGCAGGCGGTACATTGGAACATGTTATGAGAGAAATAAAAGTTCAATGTTTACCTACCGATATGCCGTCAAAAATCAGCGTAGATGTTACGGCATTAAAAGTTGGTGATGATATAACGGTTGAACAATTACCTAAAATTGAGGGTGTTGAATATATTCATCACGATAAGAGTGCAGTAGTTGTTACTGTTTTAGGACAAACAATTGAAGAAGAAAAACCTGCAGAAACAGCAGAAGCACAAGCTCCTGAAGTTATAGGAAAAGGTAAGAAAGAAGAAGAAGGTGCTGCAGCAGCTGCAGACGGAGCAAAGAAATAACAAATTATGTCTTGTGACATTAAATTTGTTGTAGGCTTGGGTAACCCGGGCGAAAAATATAGTAATACTCGTCATAATTTCGGTTTTAAAGCGGTTGATAATATTGTTGAGCAAGAAAATCTTTCGTGGAAAAACTGGAACGATATGGCGAGTATTACATTTTATAAAAGAAAAGATAAAAATATACTGATAGCTAAACCTATGACTTTTATGAATAATTCCGGATTTCCCATAGTTGCTCTTTTAAAATACTATAAAATTGTACCTCAAGAAATGTTGGTTTTGTATGATGATTATTCTATACCTATAGGAGAATACAAGTTCAGAGTAACAGGATCGTCCGGAGGACATAACGGTGTAAATTCAATTATTACACAAACAGGAACAACATCTTTTCCGAGAATGAAATTAGGTATGGGACCATTACCGAAATATGCAAAAATAGTAGATTTTGTCTTATCAAAATTTAACGAAGAAGATATCGAAAAAAGAAATTCGGTACTAGACAAAATAAAAGATATTGTTGATACAATAATAGATTTAGGTTTTGATAAAGCAATTTCAAAAATTGCACAAGATAAAAAATAGTAAGAATAGCAAAATGAAAATAACAAAAATTTTTAAAAAAAAGAAAACAACTTTTTCTTTTGAAATTTTTCCTCCGAAAACTCCGGAAGGAGATATTAAATTAATACATGAAACATTAAAAGAGCTTTCTTTGTTAAGTCCTGATTTTGTTTCTTGTACTTACGGAGCGGCAGGCGGAAACAAAGATAAAACTTTAGCTCTTGTTGAACACATTCAAAAAGCATACGATATTCCGTCAATGGCACATTTAACATGTATAAGTCACACTAAAGACGAAATACATGATATAGTAGAAAAAATTAAATCTAAAGGAATACAAAATATTCTTGCATTAAGGGGAGATCCTCCGAGAGATAACCCGGATTTGGTTCCGGGTATAGATAATTATAAACACAGCAGTGAACTGATAACATTTTTAAGACAAGAATATAAAGACGATTTTTGTTTAGGTGTTGCAGGTTTTCCGGAGATGCATCCGTTATCTGCCACAAAAGAAGACGATATAAAATATTTAAAGAATAAAATTGATTGCGGGGCGGATTTTATAATAACACAACTGTTTTTTGATAACCAAATTTACTTTAATTATGTTAACTCTCTTAAAAAAGCAGGTATAACAACAAGAATAATTCCTGGAATTTTACCGATAACATCTTACGACGGTTTAATAAAGTTTTGTAATACCTGCGGAGCAACAATACCGGAAAAAGTTCATGAAATATTTGCTCCGATAAAAGATAATCCCGAAAAAGTTATGCAGGCGGGTATAGATTTTGCAATAAATCAATGTATAGATCTTGT
>JAFXOB010000086.1 GCA_017529005.1 Elusimicrobiota bacterium | reverse complement strand
TTATTAAATATTCCTGAATTAAAGTATTTGCTAACAAACCTGTAGCTATTTTTTTCAATTTTTTATCGTCTATATTTAATAAAATGAAAGTAAACACAATAGAAATTTTAAATTTAAATGACAAACAGTTGGTAGAATTGAGCAGAAAAAGTGTTCTTTCTCTTTCGTTGGTGGAAATGAAAGAAGTTCAAAAATATTTCCGTAACATAAAGAGAAATCCTACAGATGTCGAGCTTGAAACGATAGCTCAAACATGGAGTGAACATTGTAAACACAAAACTCTTACCGGAAACATTGAATATTGCGAAGAAAAAAATGGTAAGAAAAAAGTTATAAAGTACAAAAACCTTTTAAAAGAAACAATTTTTAATGCAACAATGAAATTAAACAAAGATTGGTGTATTTCAGTATTTAAGGACAATGCCGGAGTTATAGATTTTGATAAAACTAACGGTGTTGCATTTAAAGTTGAAACACACAACCATCCTTCTGCTCTTGAACCTTATGGAGGTTCTGCAACCGGTATCGGTGGAGTTATAAGAGATATTTTAGGTGTAGGACTTGGTGCAAAGCCTTTAGCAAATACCGATGTTTTTTGTTTTGGACTTCCAGATACAAAAGCAAGTGAAGTTCCTGAAGGTATGCATCATCCTAAAAGAATAGCAAAAGGTGTTGTTTCCGGTGTTAGAGATTACGGTAACAGAATGGGAATACCTACAGTTAACGGTGGAGTGTTTTTCGATAAAGGATATATGGCAAATCCGTTAGTATATTGCGGGACAATGGGTATAATTCCTAAAAATATGTCGGAAAAAGAAGTTAAACCGGGAGACTTGGTTCTTGTTGTCGGCGGAAGAACAGGTAGAGATGGAATTCACGGGGCAACTTTTTCTTCTGTTGAGCTCGATAAAGAGTCTGATGTAAGTGCAGTTCAGATAGGTAATCCTATTGTAGAAAAGAAAGTTTTAGATACTATGCTTAAAGCAAGAGATCTTAAACTATATAGGGCAGTAACAGATTGTGGAGCAGGTGGTCTTTCAAGTGCCGCCGGTGAACTCGGAGAAAAAACAGGTCTTGTTATACAACTTGAAAAAGTTCCTTTAAAATATAAAGGACTTGCTCCTTGGGAAATATGGATTTCCGAAGCTCAGGAGAGAATGGTTTTTGCAGTTCCACCTAAAAATAAAAACAAAATTTTAAATTTATTTAAGAAAGAAAATGTTGAAGCAACGTTTATAGGTGAATTCACCAATACCGGCAGATTATTGTTGAAATATGGTAAAGAAATTGTTGCAGATATGGAGATGAATTTTTTGCATGGCGGAGTTCCAAAGCCTACAAGAAAGGCAGTATGGAAACAAAAAGAATCAAAAAAACAAGCTCCTATAAAAGTTTCTGCTAAAACATTGCAAGAAGATATTAAGAAAGTTTTATCAGATATAAATGTTTGTTCAAGAGATTGGATAATAAGACAATACGATCACGAAGTTCAGGGACAGACAGTTGTAAAACCTTTACAGGGAAGTTCAATAGAGAATTCAGGCCCACAAGATGCAGCTGTAATTTGGCCATATACATTAGTCAAAGGAACAAAAAAAGGAATTGTTTTATCTAATGGTATAAACCCTGAATACGGTAAAATAGACACTTATAAAATGACTGCATCATCAATAGAAGAAGCAATGAGAAATGCTGTTTGTGTCGGTGCAGATCCGGAAAAAATATCGTTGCTTGATAATTTCTGTTGGGGAAATCCTAATAAACCTGAAATTTTGGGTAGTCTTGTAAGAGCTGCACAGGCCGCTTACGATTTATCTTTAGGTTATAGTGTTCCTTTTATTTCAGGAAAAGATAGTTTGTATAATGAGTACACAATAGATGGAAAAACATATTCTATACCACCGGCATTTTTGGTATCTTCGATGTCTGTAATTGAAGATGTTAACAAAACAATTACAATGGACTTAAAAAATGCAGGTAATGCTGTTTATTTAATTGGTGTTACAAAAAATGAGCTTGGTGCATCAATTTATTCAAAAGTTAAAAAATTTAAGAATGGTATAGTTCCCGATTTAGATGTTAAAGTTTCTAAAAAGACAATGAAAACAATTTTTAATGCAATAAATGATGGATTATTAGAATCTTGTCATGATTGTTCCGAAGGTGGACTTATTACAACAATTTCTGAAATGGCTTTTGCAGGAGATAAAGGTGTTAATATAAATACTGATGCAATAAAAACATCAGAAAAAATGACATTAGCGGAAACTTTGTTTTCCGAAAGTAACACTAGGTTTGTTGTAGAAATTTCACCTGAAAATATAGAAAAATTTGAAAAACTATTTAAAGGTATCATTGTATCTAAAATAGGTGAAGTTTCCGATGATAAATTTTTAAAATTGGAATCAAAAAAAGAAAAAATTTCAGTAAAAGAAAATATAAAAAATTTACAAAAGGCATGGCAAAAAACTTTGCAATGGTAAACTAAAATGAAAAAAATAAAAGTAATTATTATAAGAACAGCAGGAACAAATTGTGATTATGAACTGAAGTCAGCTTTTGAGCTTTGCGGTGCAACGGTTGACAGAGTTCATATAAATGAGTTGATATCAAGTAAAAACAAAGTTTTATCGTATGATATTTTAGCAGTTCCGGGAGGTTTCTCTTACGGTGATGATATTGCTTCAGGTAAAATTTTAGCGAATGAAATAAAATATAAATTAGGAGACAATGTTAAAAAGTTTGCATTGTCGGGCAAACCTATAATCGGTATTTGTAACGGGTTTCAAATTCTTGTAAAAATGGGACTTTTACCTAAACCTGAAAATTTTGAGCAGATATCAACACTTTCTTATAACGATTCAAATAAATTTGAATGTAGATGGGTTCATTTAAAAACAGAAAAAAAAGATAACGATAGAACATTGTGTTTGTGGACAAGAGAATTGCCGGATGTAATATCTCTTCCGGTTGCACACGGTGAAGGTAAATTTGTTGCAGATAAGAAAATACTTGATGAAATAGAAAAAAATAATCAGGTAGTATTTAGATATTGTGATAAAAATGGTAAAGATACCGTTTATCCTCAAGATCCTAACGGTTCTTTGAATGCTATAGCCGGTATTTGTAATAAAAAAGGTAATGTGTTTGGCCTTATGCCACATCCTGAAAGATATATTTATGCTTTACAACATCCTGCAAGAGAAGGTTATGATGGTGTATACGGATGGGGTAAAAAGATATTTCAAAATGCAATAGATTTTTTAAAATAAAAAAGGAGTAATAAAATGAAAAGCTGTATTACTTGTCTTTTTCAAGGCGATAACAATGTTGATGTTAATGGAGAAGGAAAAGTATTTTGTATGGTTGATTGCAAGTGGAGGAAAGAACAGGATTCTTGTTCGAATTTCACTGAATATGCAGATTTAAGTAAAGAAATGAGATGTCAGTATGCTATGCAAAAAAGTGGTATGAAGAAGAAAAAAGTAAAATAGATAAAAAATTTAGAATAGATGAAAAAATAAATGAAATATTATTTTGTACTAGTTGTAAAAGATATAT
>JAFXOB010000085.1 GCA_017529005.1 Elusimicrobiota bacterium | reverse complement strand
GGAACAGTAAGTTATAAGGTAAGCGGAACAAACGGAATAATGAATATAAATACCGGTGAAGTAACAATAAGTACAACGGTATCCGGAAACAACGTAAAAATAACACAAACACTTAAGTTAAAGAAAGAAAAATATTTAGATAGTACATCAACGTTAGAAATAGGCGAAGGAGCAACATTAGATTTTCAAAATGGAGAAACAGGAACAGTTGAAGCAGGAGTAGCACAGATAACAGCAGCAACATGGAATTTGAAATTGGATGTAAATATAGATGAATTAAAAGCAGATAATTTAAATGTAATAAATACGGTTGCAGTAACAAGCCAAGCAATAATAACAGATATAAATTTTATAGGAGAAAATACTAATATAAAAGCAGAGAATACAGTAAAAATAACAACAAGTAATAGCATAAATGCATTAGTAAATCCTAACATATACTCTATAAATGGTATAAATTATCAAGTAATAGCAAGAAATGTTGATGGTGAAGGAACATACTTGGATATAGTAGCATACGGATATGGAGGATTAGCAATAGCAGTATACGATGGAGCTCCAACGTATGAAGTAAAAGTAGATAGTACAGGTAAAGACTATGTAACAGCATGGATAGAAGATCCGGTAGGAACACCAAATAATTTCTTAAAGGCTGATTTAGTAATAAAAGGTAGTGAAGGAAATAGTGTATTAACAAGTACAACAAGTTTAAGTGGAATAAACACAGAAACACACAAATTAACGATACAAGATTTAACGGAATATTCCGGATTTAACAATGCATTAACCGTAGCAACAAGCGGAGAGTTAGTATTATCGACAGTAACATTTACAAATAATAGCGGAGAAGCAGTAATAACAAATGAAGGAACAGCAAACTTATCAAATGTAACGTTCAGTGAAAATGATGCAGACATAGATGTATCAAATAGTGGAACATTGAATATAACCGGAGAAGGAAAAACAACGACATTAGAAAAAGGGATAAGCGGAACAGGAACAACAATAGTAGCAAGCGGAGCAGAATTAGTAAATGGTAGCCAAAGTACAATAAAACAAACAGAATTAACAAATAGTGGAACAGTATCAAATGCAGGAACAGTAAATGCAACAACATTGACAAACAATGCAGATGCAACAATAACCAACAGCGGAACAATAACAGGAACAGATAATACAATAAACAATAGTGGAACGATAGCTAATAGCGGAACGATAAATGCAACGGCAACATTAAGCAATACTGGAACAATAACAAATGCAGGTTCAGTAACAGCAGGAACATTAACGAACAATGCAAATGCAACAATAACAAACGAAGCAGGAAAGACAATAACAGCAACAGAAGTAACAAATAGTGGAACAGTATCAAATGCAGGAACAGTAAATGCAACAACATTGACAAACAATGCAGATGCAACAATAACAAATGAGGGAACTATTAGTTCTGTAAACACAATAACAAATAAAGGAATATTAACATCAAAAGCAGAAAATATAAAAATAACGGGAACAACGAAAACAATAATCAACGATGGAGGAACATACAATATAAACGGAGGAACATTAAACGGATACAATGTAATCGGAACATCTGTAGATAGTTCTAAAATAAATATAAAAGATAATGTGACGATAGCAGCAGGAAAAACAATAATAAATAATACGGTAACATTAGGAAACGGAAATGATGATATAACTCTTAAATTAGAAGAAGAAAGTAGCTTAAATACATCAATGTTGGAAATAACAAAAGGCTCAACATTAGATATTCAAAATGGAGAAACAGGAATTGTAAATGCTGGAATTAAGATAACAGAAAATGGAAGTTGGAACTTGAAACTTGATATAGATTTAGCAGAACAAAAATCAGATACATTGAATGTAATATCTGTAGCAGATGGTAGCCAAGCAATAGTAAATGGTATTAATTTATTATCTGATAGAGGACAAGCAAAAGTTCAAATATCCGGATTAAATATCAATGCGACACCTAATCCGGATGAATATGACAGTGTATATACAACGAACTTAAAATATAAAGTTACGGCAGAAAACGGAGAAAACGGAACATATTTAATATTAACAGCAGAAGGATATGGTGGACTTCCGATTGCAGTATATGACGGCGCAACAAGTTATAGTGTAACGGAAGATATAGATAAGGTACAAGGTTGGATAGACGAGCATAATTATTTGATGGCTGATTTAGCAATAAATGGTAACAATAAAACTATAAAAGCTGAACCGGGAAGTGGAACACTTGAAGGAATGATAATAAGCGATGATACAAAATTGACGATGAACAAATTAGCAAGTTTTGAAGGATTTGATAATGCGTTGACAGTAAATGCAAATGGTGAGTTAATAGTATCAAGTGTAACATTTACAAATAATACCGGAGAAGCTGTAATAAAGAATGCAGGAACAACAAATCTTACAAATGTGACATTCAGTGAAAATAGTGCAGATATAATAGATGTGGCAAATAATGGGACATTGAATATAAAAGCAGATGGAGAAGCAAAAACAACGACATTAGAGAAAGGAATAAATGGAACGGGAACAACGACAGTTGAAAGCGGAGCAGAATTAGTAAATGGTAGCCAGAGTACAATAAAACAAACAGAAGTAACCAATAGCGGAACAGTATCAAATGCAGGAACAGTAGAAGCAACGACATTAACGAACAATGCAACAATAACCAACAGCGGGACAATAACAGGGACAGATAATACAATAACAAACAAGGGAGAAATAACCAACAGCGGAACGATAAGTGCAAAGACAATAGGAAATGAAGCAAACGCGACAATAACAAACGAAGAAGGAAAGACAATAACAGCAACAACAGTAGAGAATGCGGGAATAGTAGAGAATGCAGGATCAGTAACAGTAACGGATTTAAGTAATAGCGGAACAATAGCAAATGCAGGAACAGTAGAAACAACGACATTAACGAACAATGCAACAAT